>ONRC01000033.1 GCA_900320085.1 uncultured Eubacteriales bacterium | reverse complement strand
CCTTCCGAGAAAGCCGTAAAGGGGTGGATGCTCTTTGGCGCCGTTAAATAATTACTATTTGGCTGCTTTCAATGCTGCTTCCAAAGTGATCCTTCCGTCATACAGCGCTTTGCCGATGATAGCCGCGTAAAGATCCAGCTTAGCCAAAGCGGCCACGTCATCCGGGGATGACACCCCGCCGGAGGCGACGATGTTCAGACCCTTGATCGTGGAAAGCCGTTCATAGGCTGCCACATTGGGCCCTTGCAGCTTACCGTCCCGGCTGATGTCGGTGTAGATCACGGTATCGATGCCGCGCCCGGGCAGGCTTTCCGCAAAGTCAAAGGCCGCGATATCGGTGACCGTTTTCCAGCCGTGGATGGCCACGAACCCGTTCTTCGCGTCCACCCCCGCGGCCACCTGGCCGGGATACTGCCGGGCCAGATCTTCCATCAGCTGGGGCTTTTCAATGGCGGCGGAGCCCAAAATCACACGGCTCACGCCCGCGTCCAGGTAGCGTCTGGCGCTGGCCTCATCCCGCACGCCGCCGCCCACCTCCAGCTTTAGGCCGCTTTCGGCGGCCAGCTTTTGGATGACGGCCAGGTTCTTCTGCGCGCCGATGAGCGCCGCGTCCAGGTCCACCACGTGCAGGTATTCCGCGCCTGCCGCCCGGTAGGCTTTGGCGGCGGCCAGCGGGTCGTTGCCGTACACGGTCATACGGTCATAATCGCCCTCCACCAGCCGCACCACCCGGCCGTCCCTTAAATCAATGGCGGGAAAAATCAGCATAGGCTTTCCTCCCCAAACGCCTTCAGTATGTTCAGGCCCACCGGGCCGCTCTTTTCGGGATGGAACTGCGCCCCGAACACGTTGCCCCGCTGCACCAGCCCCGGCACCATCACGCCGTATTCCGACGCGGCCTTTACCGCGTCCCCCGCGCCTTTGGCGTAGAAGGAGTGAACGTAATACACGCTGTCGCCCTCCTGAACGCCCCGGAGCAGCGGGCTGTCGCCCAGGATATGCAGCCCGTTCCAGCCGATATGGGGCACCTTCAGGCTGCCGGGAATATCCTCCTTCAGCGGGCAGATTTCCCCGGGCAGCAGGGACAGACCCTCGTGCTCCCCGTACTCGTAGCTTTTTTCAAACAGCAGTTGCATGCCCAGGCAGATGCCCAGCAGCGGCGCGCCTGATTTGGCTTTCTGCACCACCAGCGCGTCCATGCCCGTTTCCCGGAGCTTTTGCCGCGCGTCCCCAAACGCGCCTACCCCGGGCAGAATGATTTTATCGGCGGCCTGGATCTCGTCCGGATCCCTCGTCACCTTGTTTTCGATCCCCAGGAAGGAAAGGGAATGACTGAGGGAATAGAGATTGCCAACGCCGTAGTCAATGATAGCGATCAATTTTATTTCCTCTCTCCGGTGTGATAGACAGTTGAAGGAGAGTACAGAGTACAGAGTGCAGAGTACAGATGATCATGAAGCCATTATCAGGGGGTTACTCAAATAGGGCACATAATCTCTCTGCACTCTGTACTCTGCACTCTGTACTCTTTTACAAAATTCCCTTGGACGACGGCGTTTCCTCCGCCCGCGTTGGGTCAATGGTCACGGCCTGACGCAGGGCGCGGCCCAGGCCCTTGACCATGGCCTCGATGATGTGGTGGGTGTTTTCCCCGGCCAGCTGGTGGAAGTGGAGGCAGGCTTTGGCGTTGCGGACAAAGCCCAGCATGAATTCCTTCACCAGCTCGGTGTCGAAGGTGCCCACCTTCTCTGTGGGCAACTGCACCTGATAGCCCAGCGTGTCCCGGCCGGATAGGTCAACAGCCACCAACACCAGCGCTTCATCCATGGGCAGCAGGAAATTGCCGTACCGGGTGATGCCCTTCTTATCGCCCAAGGCGTCCAGGAGCGCCTGGCCCAGGGCGATGCCGATGTCCTCCACCGTGTGGTGGTCGTCCACCCAGGTGTCGCCCTTGCAGCGGACGGTCAGATCGAACCCGCTGTGAAAGGCCAGCAGCTCCAGCATGTGGTTGAGAAACCCCACGCCGGTGTCGATGTCCGCCCTGCCCGCGCCGTCCAGGGTCAGGGAAAGCTGGATGTCCGTCTCTTTGGTTTTCCGGGTAATGGCCGCCTGTCTCATGGCAATATCTCCTTGACCGCTTGAATGAACGCTTCCATCTGCGCCTGATCGCCGATGGTAATGCGGGTATAATCTTTGGTGCGGGGAAGATCGAAATACCGGATCAGGATCTTCCGCTCCCGCAGCGCCTTTTGAAACGCCGCGCCGCTCATGCCGGGGGCGCTGGCAAAGAGGAAATTTGCTTTGCTGTTAAGCACCGTAAAGCCCAGGGTTTCAAGCTGCCGCTTCGTCCATTCCCGCGTTTCCATGATGGCTCCGCGGCAGGCTTCAAAGTAATCCGGCTGCTCCAGCGCCGCGGCCCCCGCCGCTTGGGTGAGGGTGTTCACGTTGTAGGGATGGAAGGAAAAGCGCACCCGGTTGAGATCGTCGATCAGCGCGGGGCTGCCGATGGCAAAGCCCAGCCGCGCCCCGGCCAGGGAGCGGGACTTGGAGAACGTGCGCACCACCAGCACGTTGTCAAACGCCGGGATCAAAGCGAGCGCGCTGTCGCCGCCAAAGTCCACATAGGCTTCGTCCACGATCAGCACCTGATCGGGATTGCTCTGGGCGATGGCCCGCAGAGATTCCAGCGGCAGGGCCAGGCTGGTGGGCGCGTTGGGATTGGCGATTACCACGCAGCGGTCGTTGCCCTGATAGGCGGATACGTCGATGCTGAAATCATCGCAAAGGGGGACGGTTTTCGCGTCCAGGCCGTACAGGCTCGCCCATACGGAATAAAAGCCGTAGGTGATGTCCGGGAAGATGAGGCCGTGCCCGCCGAAGGCCTGAAAGGCGAAGGCCAGGATTTCATCGGAGCCGTTGCTGACGGTGATCTGGTTTTCCCGGACCCCGTAGGTTTCGGAAAGCAGCTTTGTCAATTTTGCGGCGGACAGATCATTGTACAATTGCAGGCTGGTCGCCGCTTCCGCCACGGCCTCCTTTACGCCCGGGGCGGGGGGGAAGGGGCTTTCGTTGGTGTTCAGCTTGATCAGGTTCTTGACCTTGGGCTGCTCGCCGGGCACGTAGGGGGCCAGGGCTTGCAGCCGCTCGCTTAAAAATCTGCTCATACCTGCTCTCCAAACCGGATGGCCACGGACTGGGCATGGCCGTTCAGGCCCTCCCGCTTGGCGAAGGACACGATATTGTCCTTGGCCGCTTTCAGGGCGTCCGTGGAATAATAAAGGAACTGGGACTTTTTCACGAAATCGTCCACCGACAGGGGGGAGGAGAACCGGGCCGTGCCGCTGGTGGGCAGGGTGTGGTTGGGGCCCGCCCAGTAGTCGCCCAGGGCCTCGGGCACGTTGCGGCCCAGGAACACGCTGCCCGCGCTTTCGATGCGGGGCAGGTAGGCAAAGGGCTCGTCCACGCAGATTTCCAGGTGCTCCGGGGCGATCAGGTTGGCGATGTCGATGCCCTGATCCAGGGTGTTCACCACGATGATTTTGCCGTTCTGGTCGATGGACGCGCGGGCGATTTCCTCCCGGGGCAGGAGCTTCAATTGCTTTTCCACTTCCGCCTGCACCTGCTTTGCCAGCTCCGCGCTGTCGGTGACCAGGATGGCTGAGGCCAGTTTATCATGCTCGGCCTGGGAAAGCAAGTCCGCCGCCACGAAGGCCGGGTTGCTTTTGGCGTCGGCCAGCACCAATATTTCGCTGGGCCCGGCGATCATGTCGATATCCACGATGCCGTACACCCGGCGCTTGGCCGTGGCCACGAACACGTTGCCGGGGCCCACGATCTTGTCCACATTGGGCACCGATTCCGTGCCGTACGCCAGGGCGGCGATGGCCTGGGCCCCGCCCGCCTTCACGATTTTGGTGACGCCCGCGATCTTCGCCGCGCACAGGATGGCGGGGTTGACCCGGCCGTCCTTCCCCGGCGGGGTGGCGATGATGATTTCCTTCACCCCGGCCAGCTTGGGAGGCACCGCGTTCATGAGCACGGAGGAGGGATAAGCCGCCGTACCGCCGGGCACGTACAAGCCTACGCGCTTTAAGGGAATGACCCGCTGGCCCAGCACCCGGCCGTCCTCTTCGCTGACGATGAAGCTGCTGCGCACCTGGTGCTTATGGAAGGCTTCGATGTTATTCCGGGCCTGCTTCAAAATTTCGATGAAGGCCTCGTCGCAGGCGGCGAAGGCCTCGGCGATTTCGTCCTCGCTGACCAGGACGGTGTTTAATTCCGCCTTGTCGAATTTGGCGGCGTATTCCTTCAAGGCCGCGTCGCCGTTTGCGCGAACGTTGGCGATGATCTCATCCACGATGGCTTCGATCTCGTTGCCCGCCTGGATGGGCGGGGTTTTGAAATCCTCGGGCCTGAATTGGTTCACCGGCATGATCTTCATCATTGCGGCAGCACCCCCTGCAATTTTTCCGTGATCTGCATAATGATTTCGTTTTTGAATAGGTAGCTGGCTCGGTTGGCGATGAGCCGGGCGCTGATGGGACACACGGTTTCCAGCACCTTCAAATGGTTTTCCTTTAAAGTCCTTCCCGATTCCACAATGTCCACGATCACGTCGGTCAAGCCCAGGATGGGGGCCAGCTCGATGGAGCCGTTCAGCTTGATGATTTCGATTTCCCGGTTTTTGGAATTGTAGTAATCCTTGGCGATCTTGGTGAACTTGGTGGCCACCCGCAGCACCGATTCCCGGTCCTCCACATAATCGTCCGGCCCGGCCACGCAGACCCGGCACTTGCCGATGTTCAGGTCCAGCAGTTCGTACACGTCCGGCTCCCCGTCCAGCAAAATGTCCTTACCCACCACGCCGATGTCCGCCGCGCCGTATTCTACATAGATCGCCACGTCGGAGGGCTTTACCAGCAGATAGCGCACGCCGTTTTCCGGGCTTTCCAGCACCAGGCGGCGGTCACCGTCGTAAATGCCGCCGCAGTCAAAGCCGATCTTGGAGAACAGGGAAAGCACCTGGTCGCCCAGCCGTCCCTTGGGCAGCGCGATATTAAGCATCTGTCCCCACCTCCTCAAGCCCGTTTCCCGTGAACCGGTACACCTTTTCGCACCTGATGTCCTCTGGCATTTGCTTTTCCACCCGCACCCGCAGACCGCCGTCCCTGGCGCGAAGGGATTCCGCTTTGATCATCAGCGCGTTCAAATCCGCCTGATCGTCATACAGGATGACCGCGTCCACGTCGGTGCCATGCTGGGCGCGGAAGAGCACGTCCAGTTCGTTCAGGTACACCGCGAAGCCGATGGCGTCCAGGGGCTTGCCAAATTTCCGCAGCAGCTTTCCGTAATAGCCGCCAAAAAGCAGCGCCCTGGGCACGCCCTCTACATAGCCCTGGAAGATCAGCCCGTCGTAATAATCGCAGTCGTTCACCAGGGAAAAGTCCAGGGTCATCTGCTCCGCGCAGCCCTTCTGCTTGAGCAGCCCGTACACCGTTTCCAGCTCGGAGAGCGCGTCGGTCATGCCGTTGGAAATGGCGATGCCCCGGGCGGCGGCCAGGGTTTCCGGGAAGCTGCCGCACAGGGACGCGGCCTTTACGATCAGTTCCGCCGCGAAGGGAGGAACGCCCGCGCCGTCCAGCAGCGCCTTCAATTCATGCAGCCGCTTGCCGTGGACGCAGGAAAGCAATTCCTTCCGCAGTCCTTCCTCAATGCTCAGCCCGTCCAGCAGCGCCACCCAGAACCCGATATGGGAAACCTGCATCCGGTGGCTTTCGCTGATAGTGGAAAGGGTTTCCTTGGCCAGGGCCAGCACTTCATAATAGGAAAAGGCGTCCAGCCTGCCGATGGATTCCAGGCCCAGCTGGTTGACTTCCTTGTAGCCGCCGCTCTGCTTTTCCAGCCAATATACGTTTTCCAGGTAATACACCTTTTCGGTGGAATGGGTATTGGCCCGGGTGTTTTTGGCGATGGACAGGGTCACATCGGGCTTTAAGGCCATCAGCCGCCCGTCCAGGTCGTGGAAGGTGATGATGTTGGGATTCTTGAGGAAGTTTTTGTTTTCCATATACAGCTCATATTCCTCAAACTTCCCCATCCGGTATTTGCGGAAGCCGTACTGCTCGTACAGCGCCCGCAGGGCCAAGGTGATGGTTTCTTCCCGCCGCAGCGCCCGGGTCACGTCCTGTTCCATAGGTTCCTCCTGCGTGGCTGTTCTTTGGATTACAGCGCCTAGTATATCACTGCTTTATCGCTTTGTCAAGCTAAAGTGATAGCATAATAAAATATTTTTACAACAACTCCACCAGCACGCTGTTCTGCACATCCATGCCCTTCCGCGTCAGGCGAAGAAAACCGTCCCGCCACTCCACAAGTCCCTGACAAAGCGGCTTTTCCAATTGTTTCCCAAACGCATCGTTGATGGAAACACCATGCATGTTCTTGAAGGCAGCGTCAGAAACGCCCTGCGTCATCCGGAGCCCCAGCATCATGCTTTCAAACCGCGCTTCCTCAAGAGATATGACCGTTTCTTCCGCTTTTTTTCCATTCAGATAATCCGTTAAATCCGGCGGGTTCTGATATCGCACATTGCCTAAAAAACCGCAGGCGGCGCTGCCGAGGCCGATATACTCCTTTCGTTTCCAGCAGTCCACGTTGTGTCGGCAGGCAAAGCCGGGCCGGGCGAAATTACTGATTTCATATTGTTCAAAGCCATGCCGCGCCAGGGTTTCCCGGCACAGCTCGTACATATCCCGCTCCGTGTCCTCGTCCGGCAGCGTCCATTCCCCGCTTTCCACCATGCGGTGCATTTTCGTGCCTTCCTCCACGATCAGGCCATAGCAGGAAAGATGCGTCGGTTCCAGTGCCAGCGCCTTTTCCAATGTTTCCTCCACTTCGGAAAGCGTCTGTGTCGGCAGGCCCAGCATCAAATCCAGGTTGATATTGTCAAACCCCGCCTGCCGCGCCATGTTAACGCTTTCCTCCACCTGCGTCCAGGTATGGATCCGCTCCAAAAGAGAAAGCAGGCGGGGCTGTGCCGCCTGCGCACCGAAAGAAAGGCGGTTGACGCCGTTCCGCCGCAAGGTATCCAGAAACGCCGGGGTGACCGTGCCGGGGTTGCATTCGCAGGAACATTCCGCGTCAGGAAGAAAATTGAATTGGTTCCTGATTCCGGACAGCAGCCATTCCATCAGCGCAGGCGGCAGCAGCGACGGCGTGCCCCCGCCAATATAGAGAGTAGCGATGGAAGCATCAATATGCCTGCGTTTTTCCGCTTCCCGCAGAACGGTGTTCACATACGTTTCTTCGTCCTGTTCCCTTCCGGCGAAGGAAGCGAAATCGCAGTAGGCGCACTTTCGGACGCAGAAGGGAATATGCACATACAGACCGATTTCTTTTTTCATAGCAGCGAAACGGCGTACACCTCATTCATGCAGGAAACCAGCGCCGTGCCGTTTTTCAGAATACCCAGGAAGCCCGTCACGGCCTGGCCCCCCAGCAGATGCCCGATGCTGATGGGCGTGAACCGGCGGCTTCCCAGGTCGGCACGGTAGATCATATCCTCGGCGAAAGCGTAAATCCGTTTGTTATATAAGCCAGCGCCCACGCATTCACTGGGCAGGGCATAGCGGCGGTCGGTCTTTCCCCAAATCAGGCGGAGCTGGTTGACGCGGCCCTGGTAGTCATTGGAGTTGGCGGGCTTGAACAAAAGCATGGCTTCCGTCCCGCTGGGCACGGAGTCGATCAGCTGCCAGCCGTAAACCAGCACGGTGCCGCTCTGATCCTGGGTGCCGCGGTAGTCGTACTGACGCAGCTGCCGGGTGCTGATCACGTTCAGCTTCGTGCCCGCGTACACCACGGCATACACCAAATTGTCGCCCAGCGAAATGCCGCCCGAATTGCTGACATGCACCCGGAAGGTGTGCATCCGGGTATCCGGTACGCTGCCGTACACATCCATGGAGGTAGTCCAGAGAAATTCGCCGTCGCTGAAAAAGCCCAGGTCCAGAATGATCGCATCCTGATACGCCGTGCTTTCCTGGTCCATCGTCGTGCCCTGCATATCCTTGACCACCAGGGTGGGGCTGGTGTCGCTGCCGATCACGGCGGCGACGTACTTGGCGCCTACGCGCACAAACTGGATCGTGTTGGGCAGGTTTTCGTTATAGGTGGTTTTCCCGTCTTTATCCACGATATGCAGCTGTGTGCCCATCCAGGCGGCCACCACGGTATCGCTGCATGTGAACGACGCGTTTTCGCCCAGAGGATAGCTCCATTTCTCATAGCCGTTGGAACGCAGGCAGTACAGCGTCACGCCGTCATAATACAGAATATCGTTGCCGAAGGGCGTCACATCCTGCGACGCAACACAGCGCAGCCGAACGGCGGAAACGCCCTGACTGCGTTTGCCAAATACGCCGCTTGCCGCCAGCACGATCAGCACGACCACCACCAGCAGCGCAGCCAGGAGGATGGCTCGTTTTTTCGTATCCATCGTTGAAGAAATCTGCATTGTATCGCTTCGCCTCCGTGCGTGTCTTATCATTCACAATACGCGCTTATTATACAATGATTCCGACCATCCGTCAAATAAGGATTCGCGCGCATTGCAATTGTCCGTTTTTTGTTTTATAATACGGTCAAGCAATACTGGCCGAAAGGATGACAGCCCATGCGCAGGAAAATGGTGGTTGTACTGCCCGTTCTTGGTTCTGAATACTGTGAGCAAATCAGTTTATCCGCCGCGACGCACGGCTTTGACGTATCGTTTTTCACCGAAGCCCAGGAAGCGCTGCCAGCTTTAGCGGACGCGGAGGTGATTCTGGGGCAATCCGAATTGCTTTCCCGAAATGCTCCGAAGCTGCGCTGGCTGTGCACGCCCTCCGCCGGGGTCAACCAGTTTCTTTCATCTGATGCTTTTGCCGAGCCGAACGCGATGCTGTCCAATTCCTCTGGTGCTTACGGCGTCACCATCGCCGAACACATCGTGATGGTCACCCTGGAATTGATGCGCCGCCAGACGGAATATAACGAGATCGTCAGCCAGCGGGCATGGCGGCGGGATCTGCCCATCCGCTCCATTCATGGCAGCCGGATTACCCTGCTCGGCACCGGCGATATTGGCCGGGAAGCCGCTGTGCGCCTGCGGGCTTTTTCTCCCCACTCCCTGATCGGGATGAACCGCAGCGGAAGGAATCCGAGGAATCTGTTTGACAGGGTCATTACCGAAAACGAACTGGACAGCGTGCTCCCGGACACCGACCTGCTGATTCTCTCCCTGCCCGACACGAAGGACACCCGCGGCATTCTGAACGCTCATCGCCTGGCGCTTCTTCCCCGCGATGCTTTCCTGGTCAATGTAGGCCGTGGAAGCGCCATCGACCAGCAGGCCTTGGAAGCCCTGCTGCGGGATGGGCATTTGTTCGGCGCGGCGCTGGACGTGTTTGAACAGGAGCCCGTTCCTGTGGACAGTACCCTGTGGACGTGTCCCCGGCTGCTGATCACACCCCATGTAGCGGGCAATATGACGCTGGATTATACGGTGGAAAAAATCATTGCACAGTTTTTAGAGGATTTTGAGCGGTATTGCAGCGGACTGCCGCCCATCCATTTGGTGGACAGAAGCATCGGGTATTAAAGCATACCAGATTTTCATTTTTCTTCCCGGCAGGAAAAAAGAGACGCGCGTCGTATTATCATAAGATGTGCGTTTTTTTATTCTGATTTTTTGGAGGACGCTTCATGTTGACGGAAGAGATGCTGCGGGAACAGGCGGGAGAGGAAATCTTTGCCCAAGGCAGCGCCATTTTCCATCGTGCGCTTGTGCGGGAAGCCAAGCGTATTCAGGATGAACAAAAGGATGAAGTCATATATATCGTATCGGATGGCGAGCGCCATTTGGTGTCTGTTTCCCCTGTCCAGATCCGCTGCGACTGCGGCGGATACCCTTGCGCTCATGGGGTGGCGGCGGCGCTGACAGCGCTGGAAAGCGGCGTGGCTCAGGATATGGAAAGGCATCGCGCTCAACTGGCCGCGCCGGCCTTATTTGACGCCGTTGCCGCGATGCTGCCGGAAACGGACGGCATCAAGCTAGCCCCCGTACTGTTCCTCACCCGGGAGGGATTGCGCATAGGACTAAAAATCGGAGAAGACCGGCTGTATGTCGTTCGCCATATCCCCCATTTTCTGGAATGCCGTGAAAAAAAAGAACCGCTCCCCTTTGGCAAAGGCTTTTCCTATCACCCGCAATGGATGCGGTTCAGCGAAAAAGAAAACGCGCTGCTGGATATTTTGGCGGAATGCTGCGAAGTCAGCGGCGCGCAAAGCCTGTCCCCAACGGATGCCCGCGTGATGCCGCTGCCGCCGAGGGCAGCCGTGCGCGTGCTGGAAGCGCTGAGCAGCCTGCCCTTTACCCTGCAAATCAACGGAACGCAGTTTCCGCTGCAGGGCATAAAAAGCAAAGCGCTTCCGCTGAATTTCCTTTTGTCCGGCACGCCGCAAAAGCTGACCATGACGGCGGAGCTGCCGGAAACCCTGCTTCCGCTGACGAAAGATTATCGCTTTATTCTGGCGGACGGGGAATGCCTGCAATTGCCCCAGGAGGAGCAAGCGCTCGTTTCCGCGCTGCACCGTTTTTCCGCTGGACGGGAAACGACTGTCAGCTTTTCCGCCCAGGACACGCAGCGCGTCATGAGCGAGCTGCTGCCTTTCCTGCTCAGGGAAGCGAACGTGACCATTGACCCTACGCTGGAAAGCCACTTCCTGCATCTGCCGCTGAAGGCTCGGGTGTATCTGGATAAGGAAAACAGCGACGTGACGGCAAAGGTTTCCTTCCTTTACGGTCAGGTAGAGCTGGACCCCTTCGACCCGAACAGCATTCCCGCCGACGCGCTGCTGCTGCGGGACGCTGCCGCCGAACGCGCCGTACTGGACGAATTGGCCCGGGACGGATTCCATATATACAAAAATGTCGTTTACCTGAGCGGAAACGAAAAGATTTATGATTTCGTCACGGAAGGGGCGGATCGGCTGACGGAATGCGCCGAGGTGTTTTTCAGCAAGGATTTCCGCCGCCTGACGCCGAGAAAGCCTTTGTTTAAAGGGGCGCTTCGCCTGCAAAGTGGCCAGCTGCAATTGGAGATGATGGACGGCGAAACGCCCATCGAGGAGCTGTGGCCGCTGCTGGAAGCGCTGCGGAAGCGGCGGCGGTATTTCCGCTTCAAGTCCGGCGATTACCTGGACCTTTCTGACACCGCAGACTGGCAGCCCCTGGCCGAAGCCATGGCCGAAAGCGCCGAAGCCACCGGAAAGCAGGAGCTGGGCGCGTGCTGGGCGGCGTATCTGTCCGCACTGATCAAGGAAAACGGGCTGAATGTAACGCTGGATGAAAGCGCGTCCCAGGCCGCATCCCTGTCCTTCACCCCGCCCGCTCCCCCCATCGACTGCCTGCGGCCTTATCAGGAGCGGGGCTTTGCGTGGCTGCTGTCCCTGCACGCGCTGGGTATGGGCGGCATTTTGGCGGACGATATGGGTCTTGGCAAAACGGTGCAGATGCTGTCCGCGCTGCTGTCGGTGAAGGAAAACTCCCCGGACCGCAAGCCCTCCCTGATCGTTTCCCCCACCTCGCTGACCTACAACTGGCTCAGCGAATGCGCGCGCTTTACGCCCCAGCTTTCCGTTCTGCTGCTCAGCGGCACCCAGGCAGCCCGGGCGGAACAGATCGAACAGCTGCGGGAAGGCGAAGCGCCTGACCTGGTGATCACCAGCTATCCCCTCATCCGCCGGGACATCATGCTGATGAAGGACATTTCCTTCCGCTTCGCCATTCTGGATGAAGCCCAGCAGATCAAGAATGTACAGAGTGTCGGAGCCCACGCGGTAAAGCTGCTCTCTGCCGAGACCCGTATCGCCCTGACCGGCACGCCGATGGAAAATCACGCTGGTGAGTTGTGGAGCCTGTTTGACTTTGTGCTGCCGGGCTATTTACCGCATTACAGCGATTTCCTGCGCCGCTGGGGCGAAGGCCAGAACGCCGACGACCTGCGCCGCCGCATCCGTCCCTTCCTGATGCGCCGCGTGAAGGGCGACGTGCTGGGCGAGTTGCCGGAGAAGATGGAAAGCGTGCTCATGGCCGAGCTGCCGCCCGAACAGCGGCGGGTGTACGACGCGGCGCTGCTGCAAAAGCGCGAGCGCGTGAACCGGATCTTACAGGACAAGGGCATGGGCCGAGGCCGGGCGGAGGTGCTGTCCGCCATCACGGAGCTGCGCCAAATCTGCTGCCATCCCGCGCTGTGCCTGCCGGATTACGACGGGGTGAGCGGCAAGCTGGAATTGCTGATGGACGTGCTGCCCGGGTCGCTGGCCGCGGGACGGCGCGCGCTGATCTTCTCCCAATTTACCTCCATGCTGCATATCATCGAAAAACGTTTACAGCAGGAAGGCATCCCCTATCTGTACCTGGACGGTGACACGCCCCCCGCCAAGCGCCTGGAGCTGACCGAACGCTTCAACGGCGGCGAAACCAATGTGTTCCTGATTTCGCTGAAAGCGGGCGGCACGGGCCTGAACCTGACCGGGGCGGACCTGGTGATTCATTACGACCCCTGGTGGAATCCCACCGCCGAGGAGCAGGCCACCGGCCGCGCCCACCGCATCGGGCAGACGAAAAAGGTGGAGGTGCTGCGGCTTGTAGTGCATCATTCCATCGAGGAGCAGGTGCTCAAGATGAGCGACCGCAAGCGCCGCCTCTTTGACAAGCTCATCACCCCAGGCGAAGAAATGCCCACGAAGCTGACCGAGCAGGACATCCTCTCGCTGTTCGACGGAAAATGAAGCAAGCAAAAAGCTGCCTCCCAAACGGGAGACAGCCTCATGGTGTCGACGAAGTCGACACCATGCCATCGAAAGTCAGCTAAAGCTGTCTTTCGATGGGAACATCAATTTGTTGTAAAATGGCGTTTCCAGGCAAGAGTGCCTGGAAATGCTCATTTTACGGCCACAAATTGATAGCGGAAGCAAATTTCATTTGCTCCTCGGCGACGTACACGCCGCCGCCTGCGGATTATAATCGAAGGGCTGCGGCCCTTCGATGCATCCCAGATACTTTGTCGACAGTCAAAAGCTGCCTCCCAAACGGGAGACAGCTTTTTTTGATCAAAACAATTACTTGATTTCGACCTTGGCGCCGACTTCGGCAAACTGAGCCTTGACCTTTTCGGCTTCTTCCTTGGACACGCCTTCCTTGAGGGCCTTGGGCAGGTTCTCGACGAAGTCCTTGGCTTCCTTCAGGCCCAGACCGGCAACCACTTCGCGGACGGCCTTGATGACCTTGATCTTTTCGGAGCCGGCGTCCACCAGGATGGCGTCGAATTCGGTCTGTTCTTCAGCGGGAGCGGCAGCAGCGCCAGCAGCAGCGCCACCGGCAACGGCGATCGCGCCGGTCACGCCGAACTTTTCTTTCAGGGCTTCAACCAGTTCGTTAACTTCCATGAGAGACATTTTCTCAATGGCTTCAATGATTTCCTGAACGGACATTTTATTTTCCTCCATTTTATTTCGCGTTTGATTAGGTTTTTTACGCGGCCTTTACGCCGCTGCATCTGTTAGGCGGCTTCCTTCTTTTCGGCGATTTCGGACAGCGTGGCCACCAGCGCGGACACGGGGCTCATCAGGCAGCCAACCAGGGTCGCCATGAGTTCGTCCTTGCCGGGCATCTTGGACAGCTTGATCATCGTCTTTTCGTCGGCAGCCTTGTTCTCGAAGATACCGCCGGTGATCTTGAGGGATTCCAGCTTGTTCTTCTCGATGAACTGCGCCACGGCCTTGGGGCCGGACACGGGATCCTTCTTGCTGAACACGAAAGCGTTGGGGCCGTTCAGCAGGTCGTCCAGACCTTCGATGCCCAGCTGCTCCACCGCCAGCTTGAACAGGCGGTTCTTCAGCACGCAGTAATCCACATCGTTTTCACGGCAGCTGCGGCGCAGGTTGGTGTCCTGCTCCACGGTCAGGCCGGTGTAGCTGACGACGGTCACGGATTCAGCGTTCTTAAGCCTCTCCACGATCTCCGCTACCTTTTCGACTTTCATATCGCGGTTCTTGCTCATTGTTTCTGTTACACCTCCTCAATGGCTCGGAGTAAAAAGAAAACCCTTGCGCCAAACGCAAGGGAGAGCAAAATCAAATCACTTTCCATTGCGCCTCGGCGGGCGGGACGAACCCTTTACGCGTTTACGCGCACCTGCTGTCTTTGGCACAGGCTCTTTTAAAAGCCGAAAAGAATGATAGCATAACTTTGCTTTTGTGTCAATGCTTTTGGAAAAATATTTTGAAAAACTGCTAAAAGACACTTTAGCGCTATGATACTTTTTCCAAAAGCCTTCCCCTCGGAGGGGAAGGTGGGCCGCGCGGTTTCAAGATTGAGAGAGAAGCCAACCCTTTTCGCGCGGCTCGGATGAGGTGAACTCGCCCGATAATATGTGAACATGTAACAGGGAGGAGCACCTCATCCGTCAGGCGCGAATTGACTTAAACACACTTTCCATCTTGGTTCCGCGCCTGACACCTTCCCCTGCGAGGGGAAGGCTTTTGGCTACGCCTTTACAACTTGTGTTGTAGAGTTAAAGTGTCCTACATCACAGCTGCCTCGACAAGACACGTTTTAAGAATTCCTGGGTCCTGGGCATTTTCGGAGAAGTAAAGAGCTCGCTTGGCTTGCTGTCCTCCAGGATGACGCCGCCGTCCATGAACAGCACGCGGCTGGCCACGTCCCGGGCGAAACTCATTTCGTGGGTCACGATCAGCATGGTCATTCCGGCGGAGGCCAGGTCCTGCATGACGGACAATACCTCCCCCACCATCTCCGGGTCCAGGGCGCTGGTGGGCTCGTCAAAGAGCAAAATCTCCGGCTCCATGCACAGCGCCCGGGCAATGGCCACGCGCTGTTTCTGCCCACCGGAAAGCTGGCCAGGACGGGCGTTGCGATAAGCAGCCATGCCTACCTTTTCCAGGTACTGGATGGCACGCTTCTCCGCTTCATCCCGCTTGACCTTCAACACCTGCATCTGTCCCAGCACGCAGTTTTCCATCACGTTATGGTTGCTGAACAGGTTGAAGGACTGAAACACCATGCCCACCTTGGAATGGTACAGGGTGCGTTTCCATTCCGTTTCGGCGTTCTTGCCGTGGAACAAAATCTCGCCCTTCGTGGGCTGCTCCAGGAAGTTGATGCACCGCAGCAGCGTGCTTTTGCCGGAACCGGAGGAACCGATGATACAGATGACCTCGCCGGTATCCACGGTAAAGTCAATGTCCTTTAATACTTCATGGTTGCCAAAGGATTTGGAAAGGTGACGAACCTGCAATACGCTGTCTCCCATCGCTCAGTTCTCCCCCTTTCCGTTCGGGAATTCTTTGTTGGTTTCATCAAAGGGTGTGCCCCGGTTGGGGTGGGTATAGGTGCCAGCGGTCATGGTGAGCTGGTCTTCCTGCACCAGCTCGTAGTTGCTGGAGCCGTCCATCTTCTTTTCCACCCACCGCAGCAGGAAGGAGGAAAGCAGCGTCATTGTCAGATACCCCACCATTTCCACCGTGGCGGAGGGAAAATACAGATAGCTGGCGCCCACCGCCGCCCGGTGCGCGGAAAAGAATTCCGGGAAGCCGATAATGAACATGACCGACGTGTCCTTCACGTTGATGATGAAGTTGTTGCCGATCTGCGGGATGATATTGCGCACCGCCTGGGGCAGGATCACGTGGATCATGCTCTGCCAGTGGGTCATGCCGATGGCCGTCGCGCCCTCGGTCTGGCCCTTGTCCACGGAGATGATGCCGCCGCGGACGGACTCGGCCATGTACGCGCCGGTGTTGATGGACACGACCACGATGCTGACCAGCCAGATGGACGTGAACTTGACCGCGTTATTGGTAAAGTACGGCAGGCCGTAATAAAAGAACACCGCCTGCAGCACCATGGGCGTGCCGCGGAACACCTCCACGTACACGCGGATCACCACGCGGATGAGCCGAAGGAAAAAGCGCTTGACGGGGTTATCCTTCCGGGAATAGGGAATCGTGTTCAGCACGCCGCAGATCAAGCCGATCAGGCAGCCCAGCACCGTGCCGATCAGGGCCAGGGCCAGGGTATTGCCCATCCCGGTGAAATACGAAGCGCCGTATTTCGTCCACAGTTTGATGATATCCGCCCATAGCTGCGCGAATCTATCCATTGTGTTGACTCCTTTTTTCTTGTATGAAACGCAGGGGCGGATGCACTCCGCCCCCGCGTTTCAGCAACTTCTTATTTTGATTCGTTTTAGTCCATCATGGGCTGAATGGTGATCGCCTCGGCCATCAGGGCGTTGAAGTCGTCGGCGGTCATCTGGGACAGCACCGCGTCGATGGCTTCCTTCAGGGCCACGTTGCCCTTCATGAGGGACACGCCGATGTTCACGTTCTCCGCCCGTTCCTGCTCGGTGAACTGGAAGTCGCCGTCAGTGCCGGAGAAGTCCAGGATCACCATGTCGGGATAGGCCGCCACAGCGCCCTGGGCGGTGGGCATATCAGTGCACACGAAGTCCACCATGCCGGTTTCCAGCGCCATCAGCATGGCGGGTGCGGTTTCGGCGGCGGTCATCACGTTCGCGCCGGTGATCTGGGGCAGGCAGGTGTCATACCAGATGGTGGCGATCTGCGCGGTGCAGCTGCCGCCCGCCAGGTCGGCCAGGCCCTTGGCTTCGGCAAAAGCGCTGCCCTGCTTGGTCAGACACACGATGGTGGCGTAGAAGTAGGGGCCCGCGAAGTCCACCTGTTCGGCGCGCTCGGCGGTCATGGACTGGCCGGCGATGACGGCGTCAAAGGTGCCGGTCTGCACGCCGGGTACCAGGGAGTCCCAGTCGGACTGGAAGACTTCCAGCTGCCAGCCGTTGGCTTCGCAGATTTTCTTGGCGATCATCACGTCATAGCCGTTGGCATAGGAACCGGGCACGTTGCTGATGGGCACGGCGCCGTTGCTGTCGTCGCTCTGGGTCCAGTTATAAGGCGCATAGGCGCATTCCATGGCGATGGTCAGCACGCCGTCCTCCACGCCAGTGGGAACATCCTGGGCCAGCGCGGCGGGACACAGGGCCAGAACCAGCATCAGGGCAGAGAGCAAAGCAAGCATTTTCTTCATTGGGTTTTCCTCCTTGAATGATTGAATACAAAAAGCGGGAACGGCTTGGCCGCCATTCTCCGCCCAAATTCCGCTTGGAATCAAAAACGTTGAATAGCGCTCCATGGCGAACCATGACAGTCAGGGAAATATTCTCTCCTTGACCAACGCGGCGCACGGCCTTGCCTCCGCGTTTCGGCGGCTTTCCCTTTCCCCTTGGGTTCTCTGCCCCGGCCCGGGCTTCCCCTGGGTACTCATGTCAGCCGCGCCTCTATTCCGCCGGGTTTTTCCTCCCGGTTCCTTATCCATTATAGCTTGCTTTCCTGCTGTGTCAAGGGAGTGGATTGTATATAAAGTGTTTTTGTATACAAAAAAGCAGGAAGCATTTCTGCCGCCTGCAATTGTTTATTCTGAGCCATACGAACCATGGACAATGTCAACTACATGGATATTACCATTTGTAGGGGCGGATATTATCCGCCCATTTCTATATTGATCACGTTGCAGCATATTCCAAGATTTGTGATGCCCAATTTGGCGGGCGGATGATATCCGCCCCTACATAGGTTGGTCTCCCAATAGAAAGCATCTTTTAAGAAGCTTCGTTTGACGGAATACTCAGTCCATCTGGTGCTTGACCCTGTCGCGTTCCTCAGCGCGCTTGGCGTTGTTGAAGCGGTCCAGAGTGCCCACGAGGTAACCGGTGATGCGGCGGATACGCTCGAAGGGGCGTCCGTTTTCCTCACGGCCGCAGCAAGGGCAGGTGTCGCCGATGATGCCGTTGAAGCCGCAGATGGGGTCGCGGTCCACCGGGTGGTTGATGGAGCCGTAGCCCACGCCGCAGTCGTGCATGTGGCGCACGATGCGCTCGAAGGCTTCCAGGTTCTTGGTGGGGTCGCCGTCCATTTCCACATAGCTGATGTGGCCCGCGTTGGTGAGGGCGTGATAGGGGCCCTCAATGCTGATCTTGTCAAAGGCGGAGATGGGATAGTAGACCGGCACATGGAAGGAGTTGGTGTAATAATCCCGGTCGGTGACGCCGGGGATGACGCCAAAGCGCTCCCGGTCCATGCGCACGAAGCGGCCGGACAGGCCCTCGGCGGGCGTCGCCAGCAGGGTGTAGTTCATGTGGCGTTCATTGGTCAGACGATCCAGGTAATTCCGCATAAAGCCCACGATCTCCAGGCCCAGGTTCTGGCTCTCTTCGCTTTCGCCGTGATGCTGGCCGCGCAGGGCCTTCAGGCATTCCGCCAGGCCGATGAAGCCCACGGACAGGGTGCCGTGCTTGAGGACTTCCCGCACCTCGGAATCCCAGTCCAGGTTTTCGGAGTCGATCCACACGCCCTGGCCCATCAGGAAGGGGAAGTTATAGACCTTCTTGCGGGCAATGATTTCAAAGCGTTCGTCCAGCTGCGCCACGACCAGTTCCATCTTGCGTTCCAGTTCCTTGAAGAACCAGTCCACGTCGCCGTTGGCCTTGATGGCGATGCGGGGCAGGTTGATGGAGGTGAAGGACAGGTTGCCGCGGCGGGGCGCGATTTCGCGGCTGCGGTCATAGGCGTTGCCCATCACGCGGGTGCGGCAGCCCATGTAACCCACTTCGGTTTCGGGATGGCCGGGCTTGTAATATTGCAGGTTGTAGGGCGCGTCGAGGAAGGAGAAGTTGGGGAACAGGCGCTTGGCGCTGACCCGGATGGCCAGGTGGAACAGGTCATAGTTCGGGTCGCCGGGGTTATAGTTGACGCCTTCCTTCACGCGGAAAATCTGGATGGGGAAGATGGGCGTTTCGCCGCGGCCCAGGCCCGCTTCGGTAGCCAGAAGGATCTGCTCCATCACCAGCCGTCCTTCGGGGGACGTGTCGGTGCCGTAGTTGATGGAGGAGAAGGGCACCTGCGCGCCGGCGCGGGAGTTCATGGTGTTCAGGTTGTGCACCAGCGCTTCCATGGCCTGGTAGGTGGCGCGGCGGGTTTCCTTGACGGCGTACTTCTGGGCAAAATCGAAGATTTCATGGGCGGTTTCTTCGTTGGCCCACTTGCTCAGCTTGTCCGTCAGCGCGGCCTTGAAT
Source organism: uncultured Eubacteriales bacterium (assembly GCA_900320085.1). Classification (GTDB taxonomy): domain Bacteria; phylum Bacillota; class Clostridia; order Christensenellales; family Aristaeellaceae; genus RUG563. The sequence goes on along the minus strand of ONRC01000033.1, from coordinate 9,169 downwards.
TCTTCCTTTTCCTGGAGGGAGGGGATCAGGCCGGATTCTTCCTTGATCGCAGCCAGGATATCCTTGGCGGTCTCGTCGCCGTTTTCCACGTTGAGCTTCAGCTCCAGCGCGCGGGACAGGTTGTCCCGGAAACGCTTGGCGAAGGTCTTGCTCACGCCGGGAGCCATGCCGTAGTCAAAGTCCACGATGGACTGGCCGCCGTGCTGGTCGTTCTGGTTGGCCTGGATGGCGATGCAGGCCAGAGCGGAATAGCTGGCGATGTCGTTGGGCTCCCGCAGCACGCCGTGGCCGGTGGAAAAGCCGCCCTTGAACAGGGTGGACAATTGAATCTGGCAGCAGGTGGTGGTCAGGGTCAGGAAGTCCAAGTCATGGATATGAATGTCGCCCTCCCGGTGGGCTTCGGCATGGGCGGGGTTCAGGACGAACATATCATAGAACTGCTTGCTGCCCTCAGAGCCGAATTTCAGCATGCTGCCCATGGCGGTGTCGCCGTTGATGTTGGCGTTTTCGCGCTTGATGTCACTGTCGATGGCGTCTTTATAGGCGATATCTTCAAACACCTTCATGAGGCGGGTGTTCATTTCGCGCACCCGGCTGCGCTCAGCGCGGTACAGGATATAGGCTTTGGCCGTGCGCACAAAGCCCTTTTCGATCAGCACGCGCTCCACCGTGTCCTGCACTTCCTCCACGGTAGGGATGCTGCCGATGTTTTCGTTATTCTCCAGTTCCTTTTCCACCTGCTCGCTGATCATGCGGGCGGTCTCGTCGCCCTTGGCGCTGCCGGAGCCCTCGAACGCCTTGGTCACTGCATGCTGAATTTTATCCAGATCAAACGGCACCACACGGCCGTCACGCTTCTTGATGGACGTGATCATGTTTCTTCCCTCCAAGATATTGTATCTTCTATTGCTTTCGACTACCAAATGTTGTGCGTAATTAAAACGCCGAATCCTATTATATAGGCTTCGGCGCAGGATGTCAATACCATATTTGGGATACAATGCGTAACATTTTCGACATATAGCCACAATATATGGTATACAATTGTTATATATTTGTTTTGGAAGAAGGATGTGCGGAAGAAGAGAGAACAGAGTACAGAGTGCAGAGTACAGATGATATAGCATATGCGTCCAACTGATTACAAATTAAAAAGGATAATCAATCTGAACTCTGTAAGCTGAACTCTCTGTCATTCTATTTATCTGGGAAGCTCGATGGTCGGGTCCTTCCTGCGGGGCCTATAGATGGAAAACTTGCTGCCGATGCACTGCACTGGGGCGGCGTGCACCTTTTCGCACAGCTCCTGGCAGGCTTCCCGGGCGGTCAGCGGCGCTTCCCGCTGCACGGAGCATTTGATCAGTTCCCGGGCTTCCAGGGCGTCCCAGGCTTCCTTCACGGTGCCGTCGGTGATGCCTTCTTTTCCAATATAGAGGACGACCTGCATGGTATTGCACATGGAGCGCAGATACGCCCGCTGCTTGCTTGTAATTTCCAAAACCATAATTTGTTTCTCCTTTTTTACTCTACAAAGTCAAACTCCATATCCTCAATCCGGACAGTGCTGCCCTCCTGGGCCCCGGCCTCGCGGAGAGCGTCGATGATGCCCGCCCGGCGAAGTGTGCGATGGAACCAGTTCATGGATTCCTCGTCGGAGAAGTTCACGCTGTCGATCAGTTGCGTGACGGCGTTGCCCGTGACGACGAATACATGCCCGTCCTTGCTGACCTCGAAGGTGCTGTGCTCCAGCATTTCGGGCAGCATTTCTTCCTCCGTGAAGGGCTCCATGGGCGGTAGGCTGGCCAGGGTGCTGGCCACGCAATCCATCAGCGCGTCAAAGCCCTGCCGGGTGGCGGCGCTGACGGGGAACACGGGATACTTGTCCCCAATGTGCTCTTTGAGCATCTGATAGCCCGTTTCGCCGTCGGGCAGGTCCATCTTGTTGGCGGCGATGATCTGGGGCCGGTTGGCCAGGTCGCCGTATTTCAAAAGCTCCTGGTTGATCTGCTCGTAGTCCTCTACCGGGTGACGGCCTTCGGAGCCCGCCGCGTCGATCACGTGCAAAAGCAAACGGGTTCTTTCCACGTGCCGCAGGAAGTCATGACCCAGGCCCGCACCGTCGCTGGCGCCCTCCACCAGGCCGGGAATGTCCGCCATCACAAAGTCCTGGCCGTGGTGCCGCACCATGCCCAGGTTGGGGGTCAGGGTGGTGAAATGGTAGTTGGCGATCTTGGGCTTGGCCGCCGTGACCACGGACAGGATGGTGCTCTTGCCCACGTTGGGATAGCCCACCAAGCCCACGTCCGCAATGGATTTAAGCTCCAAGACGAATTCATGCCGCTCGGTTTTGATGCCGGGCTTGGCAAAGTTGGGGGCCTGCCGGGTGGGGGTGGCAAAGTGGCTGTTGCCCCAGCCGCCGCGGCCGCCGCGCAGAAGCACCTTGCGGCGTCCCGCCTCGTACATATCGGCCACCACCACGCCGCTTTCCTTTTCCCGCACGACTGTGCCGACGGGCACCTTCACGATCAGTTCTTCGCCGCGCTTGCCCTGCCTGCGGCCGCTGGAGCCATCGGTTCCGGCCTCGGCCTCGTACTTGCTGCGGAAGCGGAAGTCCAGCAGCGTGTGCATATTCTCGTCCGCCAGCAGCACCACGTCGCCGCCCCGGCCGCCGTCGCCGCCGTCCGGCCCGCCGTTTTGCACAAACTTCTCCCGGTGAAAAGAAACGCATCCGTTCCCGCCGTTGCCCGCCTTGGCGATAAAGGGCGCGCGGTCCACAAAAGCCGCCATACACAACACCTCCCGGTGGAATAATCACAGCTTTCAGTATAGCATGGAAAGAATCAGAAAGCAATTGATATTTTGGCTGATTTCTCCTTGCGGAAGCCGCCTTCCTTATGGTATAATTTTTTCCAGAAAATGAATTTTCTTTTGATAAAGGAGCAAACAATGGACTATCAGGCTATTGCAAAGTTAGCAGACAAAGTGCGACAGAATGTGAGCAGGGTCATTATTGGAAAGGAAGACCAGTTCAACCTGATTTTCGCCGCCATAATCGCGGGCGGTCATGTGTTATTGGAGGACGTACCCGGCACCGGAAAAACCGTCATGGCAAGAAGCATCGCGGCCTCCATGCGGTGCGGTTTTTCCCGCCTGCAATTCACCCCCGACCTACTGCCCGCCGACATCACGGGTATGAGCGTGTTCAAGCCCTCCGATGGCACGTTCCAATTCGTCCCCGGCCCTGTGTTCACCCACATCCTGCTGGCGGACGAAATCAACCGCGCCACCCCGCGCACCCAATCCGCCCTGCTGGAATGCATGGAGGAAAAACAGGTGACAGAGGGCGGCGTGACAAGGACGCTGGAGCGGCCCTTCCTGGTGATCGCTACCCAGAACCCGGTGGAAACCCAGGGCACCTTTCCCCTGCCGGAAGCGCAGCTGGACCGTTTTCTGATCAAGCTGTCCATGGGCTATCCAGACAAGCAGGAAGCTCTGGGAATTATGGAACGGTTCATCCGTTCCAGCCCTTTGCAGGATTTGCAGCCCGTGGCGGAGCGGGAGGAGATCATCGCCGCCCAGGATACGTTCAGCCAGTGCGGCGTGTCCGCGCTGGTGATGGGCTATATCGCCGCGCTGTGCGAAGCCACGCGGGACAAGGAACGCACCCTGCTGGGGGTCTCCCCCCGCGGGATGCTGGCGCTGCTGCGGGTCAGCCAGGCTTACGCCGCCATTCAGGGCCGGGATTATGTCATCCCCGACGATGTGAAAAAGCTGGCCGTGCCTGTGATGGCCCACCGCGTGATCCTGCGGGGCCTGTACGGAAAAGCAGGCGAGAACGAGGCCTTCATCCGGGAGCTGCTGGACAAAATCCCCGCCCCGACGGAGACAGCGAAATGAACGGCTTCGTATTGGTAATCGCGCTGCTGGCGCTGGGGGGACTTCAGCGCTGGCTGCTGAATACGTTCGGCCTCAAGGGCCTGTCCTACACCCGGCGGTTTTCCAGAAAAGCGGCCTATGAGGGCGAGGAAGCGGAGATGATCGAGGTCATCCGCAACGACCGCTTCTTTTTCATTCCCTGGCTGCGGGCGGAAAGCCGCATCTCGCCCTATCTTCGGCTGGGTAAACAGGACAACCTGGCCGTCAGCGGAGAGCGCTACCACAAGAGTATCTTCACCCTGCGGCCCTTTCAGCAGATCACGCGGCGGCATCGGGTCCGGCTGCTGCATCGCGGCGCGTACGACGTGGGCAATGTGTCGCTGACCGCCGGGGATTTGCTGGGGTTTGGCGGCAACGGCGTGGAGAAGCACAGCCCGGCGGAGATCCTGGTCTATCCGAAGCTGCTCAGTGAACAGGACATTCCCCTGCCCGTGTCCCGTTTGCAGGGGGATTTGATCGTGCGCCGTCATTACCTCACCGATCCGTTTCTGGTGAACGGAATCCGGGCGTATCGCCCCGGCGACCCCATCCGAGATATTCACTGGCCCGCGTCGGCCAGGATGAACGCCTTGCAGGTCAAGACCCACGACTACACCGCCGATACCAAGCTGCTTGTGGTCATCAACGCCCAGATGAGCGAAAGCCAGTGGGGCGATCTGATGGACTACGAGCAGGACATGATCGAGCGGGCCATTTCCATCGCGGCCACGGTGTGCGTAAAGGTATTGAGCGCCGGAGTTGCGGCGGGGTTCGCGGCCAATATGCCCATGGGCACCAGCGAAAGCCCCACCCTGCTGCCCCCTGAGCGCCACAGTGCAAGGGAGGAAGAACTGCTCTCCGCCTTCGCCCGGCTCAAAATCCTGCGGTGCCGGAACTTCCTTTCTTTCCTGGACGATCTTTCCTTCCTGCGCGGCACGGACGTTCTGATTCTGTCAGCGTATACCAGCGAAGCCATCGAGGAAAAGATCGGCCTTTTGCGGCGGCTGGGCAACACGGTGACGCTGCACCTGCTGGAAAAGGAGGTCAAGGCGGCATGAAGGAAAGACTGCGTATCTGGCCCATGAAAGCCCTGGCCGCCCTGGCGCTGGCCTGCGGGCTGTTTCCTGTGCCCGTGCTGCTGGGGCGGTGGCTGTTTCCAGACAACAGCTTATTCTGGTGGTTTCCTTTTGCGCTGACATTTCTGTGGGGCGTCGGCGGCTATCTGCTGCCGAAGAAGGTCCGTGTATTCTGGACAGTGAGCGGATGTGTTTCTGCTATTGGCTTGCTTGGCGTTTTGGCAGGGGTGCAAAGCCTGCCGCTGGCTGTTCCCTGCATTCTTCTGCTTATTTTGCTGCCCCCCGCCTGGGCGCGGCCCGTGTGGGAGGAGTGGTCGGCGAGCTTTTGGATCATTGGCGTGGCGCTGCATTTGTTAGCGCAAGCCCTGGCTTCCCGTCCTCTCTTCTCTGGGACGCAATCTTTGCTGATGGGCGTTTTTCTGATTTACGCTTTTTTGACGCTCATGTATCTGAACCGGGGCGGTATTCGGGACGGCATGCACGACGCGGAAAAAGCTCCCGCTCCGCTGCGGCATCGCAACACAATTCTGGTGATTGGACTGTTTCTAATTGCCACCGCTGCCTCCGCCTGGGGTAAGCTGGCGCAATGGCTGGATACTGCCTGGTATTACATCCGGTGGGCAATTGCCAGCGTCGTGGCCTTTTTTATGCGCTTGCTGCCCGAGGTCAGTCAAGGCTCCGGCGCGCCGGGCGGCGGGATGGGGGATTTTGGCAGTTTTGGCGAAACCGCCGAGCCCAGCACCTTTGCCCTGTTCATGGAAAAGGTCTTTTACGTTGTAGCCATCCTTCTTGCAGCCGTTCTTTTTTTCCTGGCGCTGCGGTTCCTTCTTCGGAAGCTGATCCGGCTATGGAAAAAAATCCTGGAGCGGATGCGCGCATACGCGGCGGCGGCCAATGAGGATTATGTGGACGAAGCCGAAAGCACCCTGAACTGGGACGAAAAGACCCAATCCATTCAGGATTGGGTGAAGGAGAAAATGCAAAAAGCCCAGAAGCAGCCTAAATGGGAGGAGCTGGATGGCCGCGGGCGGGTGCGCAGGCTGTATCAGCAGTACATCCGCCGTAGGCCCGACGCGCAGGGACAGACTGTGCGGGAAGCGATGCGGCAGGACAACCGCCTTTCTCCTTCTGTCGCGGGAGTATTTTCCGATCTTTATGAGCGTGCCCGGTACAGCGACCATGAGGTTTCCACGCGGGAAGCGGATGATTTAAAAAAGCAATTGTGATTGAGTGGGCACTTTAATACAATATCGTTTTAGAGTACAGAGAATTCACTTTGTGCCTGAAATCGGCAATAAGTACTTTCATCATTCAACCAACATTGTCATCCCGAGCGAAGCCGAACCAGAGGTGAGGCGTAGTCGAGGGACCCGTGAGAAACACAGTCGATCAAGCAATTCTATACCCCTTTCCATCTTTCAGGTCCCTCCACTCCGTTTCGCTCTCGCTCCACTTCGGTCGGGATGGCAAAGTAATGTTTGTAATATAAGTTGATTCGTGTAATCTTCATCAATCTGAACTCTGTTCTCTGCACTCTGAACGCAAGTTTTTAAAGTGTCTTTTAAGGGGCTTCTACTCCGCTGCTCTCTCTTAACGGGTCAGGGACATTTCCCTGCTCGTGGGATTATCATACGTCAGAATACTGCCCAGGCTTTCGTCATGGCGGCTGAGCACCGCTTCGCAGAAGGCTTTTTCCTCGATGACGCCAAGACGCGTCATCCCGTCGGGCGACAGCACATGAATCATATGATACTTGCCCGGCGTCAGTCTGCCCAGCAGCGAATGCACGGGCATTTCCGCGCCTGCGGCGACCATTTCTACGGGCAGCACCATCTGCCGCTCCAGCTTTTGACGGCGGGCAATCAGGCTGGTAATGTATTTCGCGGTGTCCTGCCTGCCTTCAACCGCAGCCGCATATAGGAGATACAGCCCGCCAAACGCCGGCGCGAAAACGATTTTGCCCTGAATGGCAAAGAACAGCGTCAGGCCGCACAGGATCAATCCGATGACAGACGAAGTGAGCGAAGTCCACCGCGCCGTTTCCCGTTCCGGGAAAAAGCGGCTCATCACGGACCCCAGCATTTGCCCGCCATCCAGCGGCTGCGCGGGCAGAAGATTGACGAGCAGCAGCGTCAGATTGGCGTGAATGAAAGCGCCGGTGAGCTCAAAGGGAATGACGCCCTGCCGATACAGCAGCGGAGACAGCGCCAAGCCGCAAAGATTCGCCAGCGGGCCTGCCGCTGCCAGCAAAAATCGGTGAAGTGGCGGCGCCGCTTTCAAATCCGGAATTGTCATCAGCCCGCCCAGCGGAGTGATTTCCAATTCCTCCACCCGCAGACGCAACCCCCGCGCTGCCAGCAAATGCCCTGCTTCATGCAGCGCCAGAGAGGCCAGGGACACAAGCAGCCTTTTTCCCATGCCGCTCACCGCTCCGACAGCCAAAATCAGCGGCAGCAGCGGATGCACTTTCACACGGCCATTGCCCATTCGCAGCGTCATGGCTTATCCTCTCCCCGAAGCGTGAGCAGCTCGGTCGGGTCGATGGCCCGCCCTGCCCGGCGCACCTCCACCAGCGCCTGCCGTCCGGCAAGTGCTGTGCCCAGGCAGGTTTGGGCGCTCACCTCGTCCCCTTCCCGGATATTCACAGACGCGAGATTATAATACAGGCTCTCCAGCCCATTATCATGGCGCACCCGTACCACGCGTTCCTCCTCCAGACCATGGGCCACGCTCATCACCTGGCCCGCCGAAACAGCATAGACGTTCCCGTTCGCCGCGCTGTAACCCAGGTAAGGTTCTTTTTCGCTCCAGGCGTGAACAACCGGACCGAAGCACGGCGCAGTCAGTTCGGCATTCAAATCGGATTCAAAAAACACCGCCATGCTTTCCGGCAGCAGATTGCTCACAAAGCTGATTTTCCCCAAACTGCTGTCCCAGCTGGCGTCGATCATTTCCTGCACCGCGGTTAATACGGTCTGGCCCGTGGGCAGCTGCGCGTTCCGCACGCTCACGACCATGAGCGTTAAGATGCCCACGAAAGCACAGTTTCTTGCCAGCTTTTCTCCCCATCGCGTTTTTTCGGCGTGCCGGTATTTACCGTTGGGATCTTGCTCCTTTTCCACTGCATCTTTGCGAACCGTTGGCCTGATCATGCCCATCCACCCCCTGTCAGTTCATCGTATGAAACAAAAGCGCTTTTCATGCCGAAAACTTCTTGTGCGGGGAATTGCTTTTTGCCACAAGGTATGGTATAGTTGTCAGGCACGAATGGACAGGGAGGCATCTTAAAGGCATGAGCGAGACGCTGAAGACAGTGGATATTTTTACCGACGGCGCGTGTTCCGGCAATCCCGGCCCCGGCGGCTGGGCGGCCATCCTGCGCTATGGCATTCATGAATTGGAAATCAGCGGCAGCATGCCCCAGACCACCAACAACCGGATGGAGGTGTTCGCCGTTATCAGCGCGCTGGGCAAGCTGAAAACCCGCTGCAACGTGACGGTATATTCGGATTCTTCCTATTTGGTGAACGCCTTTAACGAGCACTGGCTGGACAACTGGCAGCGCCGGGGCTGGAAAACCAGCGAGGGAAAGCCGGTGGAAAACCAGGATTTGTGGCGGCTGCTGCTGCTGACCATCCATAAAAAAGGCCACAACGTGACCTTCCGCAAGGTGAAGGGCCATTCCGACCACCCGGAGAACAACCGCTGCGACGCTCTGGCGCGGGGAGCCATTCAGCAATATCTGTCCCACAATCCCGACCTGGGCGACCCGGAGCATCTGAATATCCAGCATTCCTGAAAAGAAAAAGTGCCGATAGTCCCGGCGGGCTCCGTAACACAGTATTAGGTTCCGACCGACGAAAACGTAATGTTTTCAAGGCTCACGGCGTGATTTCGGTCACGCCGTTTGCTTTGCCATCAGTTCATGGATTGGGATAAAACCGATGCCGTTGTACTCAATGCGGATGTGCTGTTCCCTGTGCCCACTGCTCTTGTCAGGCGCGCTCACATAGATCGTGCTGATCAGCTCATGTAGAATATAGCCATCCAGCTTCTTGATGACGACATAGGCTCTCGCTTTTTCAATGAACCGTTCAAGATGATCGTTCTCTGCTTCCTGTACTTCGATTTCCTGCCGCAGTCTGGCAGTATCGGCTTCCAACTGCTTCTGCTCCGCT
>ONRC01000017.1 GCA_900320085.1 uncultured Eubacteriales bacterium | reverse complement strand
CCAATCCGCGTATAACAGACTGGTCATTGCCGTGAACCTCTCCTGGCTCTTTTATTGTCTGCTCATTTTCCCTCTTGACAAATGGGCACTACATAACAGTTTGAGAAGCGTATTGAAAAAAGCCTTTGCTGAATTGATGCAAAGGCTTTTTTCATTGGAACATCACGCGAGCGCCTGCCGCAGCGCTTCGTCGGACAGGGTGGCCCCGGTCTGCATGACCGCCTGGGCGGCGACCCGGTTGGCCAAGGCGCAGGCGTCTTGGAGGGACAAGCCCCGGCTGAGCCCCAGCAGCAGCGCGCCTGCGTGGGCGTCCCCCGCGCCGATGGTGTCTGTCACATGGGGAACAGGACAGGCGGGAAGGTGGGAAAGCTGTCCTTGCGCATCCAGCGCCAGCGCTCCGTCCGGGCCCAGCGTCACCACCACGCTGTTGCCCGTGCGGCCGGCCAGGGTGCGGGCGGCGGTTTCCAGACCGTCGCAGCCGCTCAGCATCCGGGCTTCCGCTTCGTTCAGATGCAGCATCGGATGCAGCGACAGGAGGCGCTCCGTTCGCTCGGCAGGCACCCGCAGCCCCCGGGGCCCCGGGGCGTACAGCACCGTGTCCACGGCTTCCTTTTCCAGCCAGGTCACCAGCGTGCCGCCGGTGGGCTCCTCCAGTTCCAGGCCGCACACATAGCCATAATCAAAGCGCCGATTCCGATAGGGGGCCATCCAGTCCGACATAAAAGAATATTCCGTTCCGTGCACGGAGAGAAAGGTCCTCTCCCCGCTGGCTTCCACCAGACAGTAGCAGCAGCCGTTTTCCGCTTCCGGCAGCAGCACGGGCTTCACCCAGGGCTGCTTGTTCAGGATGGGCAGCACATACGGCCCATACACGCCCCGCAGGCCCACGGGCGTGACGAAGGTCACGTCCGCCCCTGCCCGGCCCAGGACGTTGGCCACATTATAAGCGCAGCCGCCCATGGCAAACCGCTGGCCCAGAGGACGCAGGTTTTCTTCCGTTTTCGGCAGGCGCTCCAGCCGGATGATCACGTCCACGCAGGTGGAACCCAGCACCAGCACGCTCTTTTGCATCATCTGTTTCGCCTCTTCAACCCTCAGTTTTCGTTTCCCTCCCAGTATACAAAACTTGCCGCCCGGTGTCAAATATGATATGATAAACGCGAATGCAAGGAGGGAGAAAAAATGCGGGAAACCATCCGGCGGATGAACGCGCTGATTGAGGATATGGAGCCCCGGCTGATTGCGCTCAGGCGGACCGTGCACCAATACCCTGAAACGAGCTGGCTGGAAATGCGCACCAGCGCCATCATTCATGAACGCCTGTCTTCCCTGGGGTATACCGTGCTGACCGGCAGCAAAGCTGTATCGCCGGAGGCCCGCATGGGGGTGCCCGACGAAGAAACGCTGTCGGCCCACGCCAAGGCGGTGGAGCGGCAGGCGGGGACGCCGCTGGCATATTTAACCCCTGAGATGCGGCAGGGCCTGACGGGCGTCATCGGTATCCTGAACTGCGGCCCAGGCCCGGTGGTGGCCCTGCGGTTTGATATTGACGCCCTGCCCATGACGGAACGCACCGACCCCGGCCACCGCCCCGCCCGGGAAGGCTTTGCCAGCCGCAATCCCGGCATGATGCACGCCTGCGGCCATGACGCCCACGTGGCGATCGGGCTGGGGGTGGCGGAAGTCATCATGGCAATCAAAGAACACCTGCACGGCACGGTGAAGCTGATTTTCCAACCGGCGGAGGAAGGGGCCCGGGGCGCGCGGGCCGTCACCGCCGCGGGCCACGTGGACGACGTGGATTACTTCATCGGTTCCCATGTGGCCCCCACGGAGTCCCTGGACGACGGCGACGTGACGGCGGGTACCTGGGGTTCGCTGGCGACCTCCAAGCTGGACGTGACCTTTATCGGCGAAGCGGCCCACGCGGGCGGGTATCCCGAGCAGGGGAAAAACGCGCTGCTGGCGGCGGCCTCCGCCGTGCTGGCGCTGCATGCCATTCCCCGCCATTCCGGGGGCCAGAGCCGGGTGAACGTGGGCACGCTGCACGCGGGCAGTGGGCGCAACGTGGTGCCGGACCGGGCGTTCATGCAGGTGGAGGTGCGGGGCGAAACCACCGAAATCAACGAATATATGGAGCGGCAGGCCCGCGCTATCTGCCAGGGCGCGGCGGCCATGCAGGGCTGCGTCTGTGAAATCACGCTGGCAGGCCAGGCGGAAGGCCAGCACAGTGACCCGGAGCTGATCGCCCGCATCGGAAAAGCTGTCGCAGAGTATCTGCCGGAACTGACCCTTTCCTCCCAGCAGAACGCCCGCAACTGGGGCAGCGAGGATATTTCCATCTTCATGAACCGGGTGCAGGCCCACGGCGGGCAGGCCACGTATATGCGCGTCATGACGCCCATGGCGGGGGCCCAGCATACCGTGTCCTTCGACATGGATGAAAGCGTGATCGGCAAGAGCATCAGGGTGTTCTGCGCCGTTGTGCTGGATCTGATGAAGGGAGAAAACCCATGAAAACGCTGCTGAAAAACGCTTGGCTGCTGACCATGGACGACGCGTACACCGACCTGCCAAAAGGCTGGCTGCTGACGGAAAACGGCCGCATTGCCGCCCTGGGAAGCGGCCCTCTGCCGGAAGGCGCGGACGAGGTGATCGACTGCCGGGGAGGGCTGCTGCTGCCCGGCTTTGTGAACACCCACTGCCACGCCAGCATGGTGCCCTTCCGCACCATGGGGGACGACTGCCCCGACCGGCTGCGGCGCTTTTTATTTCCCTTGGAGCAGGAAGCCTGGACGAAGGAGCTGTCCTACCTCGGCGCGAAATACGCCGCGGCGGAAATGCTGCTGTCCGGCGTCACCACCGTGGCGGACATGTACTATTATGAGGAAGAAGTCATCCGGGCGTTCCTGGAAATGGGTCTGCGCTCCTTCCCGGGGGAAACGGTGATCTGCCAGAAAGCGCCGGGCAGCGACACGCCGGAGAAGGCCCTTGCCCGTTCCGAAGCGCTTTTGGAAGAATGGGCGGGCAGCGAATGGGTGCGCCCCATCCTCGCGCCCCACGGCACCACCACGGTATCCCCGGACATCCTGCGAAAATGCCAGGCACTGGCGGAAAAATACGATACGCTGCTGACGCTGCACGCCTGCGAAATGGACGATGAAATGCGCCACTTCGCTGCTCAGGGCCAAACGCCCATCACTTATCTGGACAGCCTGGGCTTATGCGGCCCCCGTCTGCTGGCCGTGCACTGCATTCATCTGAACCAGGATGACATTGCCCTGATGGCTGCGAAAGGCGCGCGGATCGCCGCCTGCCTGGGCAGCAACACCAAGGCGGGCAAGGGCGTGGCCCCCATCCGGGATATTGCCCGGGCGGGCATTGCCTTTGGTCTGGGCACCGACGGCCCTTCCAGCGGCAACACCCTGAGCCTGTTTGACCAAATGCGGCTGCTGGCCGTCAGCCAGAAAACGGCGTACCATGACCGCAGCTTGTTCCCCGCCCGTGAAATCGTGCGGGCCGCCACAAGGGGCGGGGCGGAAGCCCTGGGCATGAAGGACGCGGGGGCGCTTTGCCCCGGCTTCAAAGCGGATTTGATTTTGGTTTCCGTAGACCGGCCCGCCTTGTATCCCCTGTACAATCCGTATTCCGCCCTGGTGTATGGGACCTGCGCCGCGGACATCAGTCTGGTCATGACCGGCGGCGTCATCCGCGTGCGGGACGGAAAACTAAAAAACGCCGATCTTTATACTCTTCGGAATGATCTGGAAGCCGCCCTTCCGCCCTTCCGACGCGCCGCGGAAAAATACGCGGAAATGATCTGATACCGCCGGCACAGCACAAATATGCCCCTGTCTGTTGACAGGGGCATCGTATAATCCGGGCATGAACGCCGGATCAGAGAGACTTTCGTATGCTTTCCAGCGGCATATTCAGCTTTTCCGCCAGTGAAACCAGGTCGTCATACTCCGCTTTGCGGCGCTGAACGCCCATGCCGGAAGCGGTTTTCACCCGCACCGGGCCGTAAGGCGCTTCCACTGTTTCGATGGAGCGCTCCAGCACATAGCGGCTCATATCCTGACGGCGGATGCCCAGGGTGGAGGTATGCTTCATCATCACGGCAGCCAGCCGGTCTGCGTCTTCAGGCAGGCAAACCACGCTGAGCAGGACGCCGGGGCGGGATTTCTTCATGCCGATGGGCTGGGTGTAAACGTCCCTGGCTCCCGCCCTGAACAGCTGTTCCATGGCAAAGCCGATGTCCTCGCCGGTCATGTCGTCCAGGTTGCATTCCAGCTTGGCAATCTGTTCCCGCACGCCTTCGCTTTCACCCAGGAAGGCCCGCAGGCAGTTGGCCCGTTCAAAGTCCTTCTTGCCCATCCCGTAGCCGATGGCTTCCGTCGTCATCACGGGCCGATCCCCGAAGCTGGAAGCGAAGTGCTTCAGCAGCGCCGCGCCGGTGGGGGTGCACAGCTCGCCCTGCACCTGCCCGCCATAGGTGGGGATGCCGGTTAGGATCAGCGCCGTAGCAGGCGCGGGCACCGGCAGAATGCCGTGCATACAATGCACGTGGCCGCTGCCCACATGAACCGGAGAGGCGACGATCCTTTCCGCGCCGATCTGTTCCATCAGGATACAAACGCCCACAACGTCCGCCACCGCGTCCATCGTGCCTACCTCGTGGAAATGGATTTCGCTGACGGGATGCCCGTGTACCTGGCTTTCGGCTTCGGCAATCAGCGCATACACGGCCTTGGCGTCGGCCTTCACTTTATCGGACACATCCAGCCCGTCGATGATCCCTTCGATGTCCGCCACAGAAGCGTGGTGGTGATGATGATGTCCGTGATCATGGCCGTCCTCATGCTCATGCTCGTGGTGGTGGTCGTGTTCGTGCTCATGATCATGGTCATGATGGTGGTGTTCATGCACGTCCTCGGATTCTTCTTCCTCGCCGTGCACCGTTACCTTCATGTGGGTGCCGGTGATGCCGCATTTGACGGCTGTCTCTGCCTCCACCTGAACGCCGGGCAGGCCCAAAGCGTTCATTTTGTCGATAAAAGCCTGTTTGTCGGGGATCAGTTCCAGCAGCGCCGCCGTCAGCATATCGCCCGCCGCGCCCATACCGCACTCCAGATACAGGGTTTTCATGCGCTTGTTCCTCCGTTCAGTTTCGGTTCAGGGACAGTCCCGCCCGCTCCATGGCGATGACCAGGATGGGAATCAGCACCAGCTGCAAAATAATACCGGGAATGGCGTTGGTGACGGCACCCGCCAGGAACAGCGCCCAGGTGAATGTGCTGCCGCTCAGGCCCGCCAGAATCACCCGCACAGCGCCCCATACGATCCGGCCCGCGATCATGGAGATCAGCAGCACGGCATAGGTGACGCCCTTTTTGTGGGGCAGCTTTTGATACAAAAAGCCTGCCATGCCGCCATAAACAGCCAGTTCAAAAGCCATGGCCACGGCGCCGGGAAACATGGCGGGCATCCCAAACACCACGGAGCGCAAAAGCGGCGCAATAAACCCCACCGCCAGGCCCCAGGGCCAGCCGCACATGAAGCCGCACAGCAGCGCCGGAATGTGCATGGGGCACAGGGCCGAGCCGATTTCGGGAATCTGGCCGGTGATGAAGGGCAGCACCATGGCAATGGCCAGATACAGCGCCGCGTAGGTCAGGCGGCGGATTTGCAGGGAGGTCATCTTTTTTTGGCTCATGTTTATTCCTTTTCCGCCAGCTGCCGGATATGGGCCATAGCGTCTTCCAGAATCGCGGCGGAGCCCTTGGTGACGCCCGCCACATAGGTATTGCACAGGTTCATGGGGATCAGCACCCGATAGGCCGGGCTGGACGCCACGGCATTGGCCATGGCGGGGGATATTTCACCCATCATGGCATCGGCGGTGGCGATGCCGAAGGGACCCACGATGATCTGCGCGGTGCGGCAGGCCACGATCACGGCGTTCTCGCCGGTAGCCAGCTGATCGGCACAGCCGGCGTTCAGCATGTTTTGCGTCGCTATGCTGTTGGTGCCCACTGCTGTAATGTTGGCTTCCGGGCAGATTTTGCGGATGCTTTCCAGCAGCTTCCGGCCCAGCCGCCCGCCCTGGCCGTCGATGATGAGGATGTTCATGGTCCTTCCTCCTTAAAAGCAATACAGGGCAGCGTGCCCGCGGCTTCTTCTGTCAGCACAGGATGGGTGCACGCTGCGCTGGGCATGATAGAAAAAAAGGACGCCGGAAACCATCTTTGGATAGCCTTCGGCATCTTTGCGATACCGGAATGGTTCTGGAGCCCTCTATACGAACCGGCCTGCTTGTGCAAGCCCTCTGAACAGCTTGTGCTGACAGGGTACATGGTATCATGAGAAGCGGAAGATGTCAACCAAATTCCCTGGAATTCCGCTTCCGGTTTTGTTGCCAAAGGGCTGGTTTTGCCTGCCGTCCTATGGTATACTATGGGTGTATATCAACTGTAAGTGATAAGGAGGCCCCGGCCATGATCAGGATTTACGGAATGCCCACATGCCCCTATTGCGATTATGTTCACGAACAGGTCAAGGACCGCGGGGACAAATTCGAGTACATCAATATCGGCGAAAACATCCGGAACATGAGCGCTTTTACCAGGCTTCGGGACACGAACCCTGTCTTTGACCGCTGCAAGGCAATCGGGGACGTGGGCATCCCGGCTTTCGTGTTTGAGGACGGCCGGGTATCCATCGATCCGGCGGACGCAGGCCTGATTGAATATGGCACGCCCAACGCCTGCTCGGTGGAAGATCACAAAAGCGGAAGGAAAGGCTGCTGAACAGCAGGACCATCTGAATTACGACAGCTGCCCGGAACAAAGCCGGGATATCCACTTTGCGAAGGCGGAGAAAAGGGAACGGTATGAAAGGCTGAAACAGGCGCTGTTTTCCCGCCTGGCCCAATTCAATACAGAAGAAGGATGAAGCAAGCATGCAATATCGAGGCATCCGGAAGATTCATGAGGGCAAATTCATCACCCGGTATGACGTGGATTACGTGACCGCGGAGGGCCACCCCAAGACCTATGAAATCATCAGCCGGAACAAAGACATTCAAACCCTGGAGCAGCTGCAGAACCGCCAGGCTAACGCGGTCGTCATGATCCTGACGGACGAAAGCGGCGAGCGCATCCTGGTCAACCGGGAGTACCGGATGGCCATGGCCCAGTGGATTTACAATTTCCCGGCGGGGCTCATCGACCCTGGGGAAACCCCGGAGGAAAGCGCCAAACGGGAGCTGTGGGAAGAAACGGGGCTCACCCTTACCCGCATCGACGATGTGCTGGACAACAGCTACAGCGCCGTGGGTTTTGCCAATGAACGGAACGTGACCGTGTTCGGCGCGGCCAAAGGGGAATTCGGCAAGAGCACGTCCGACGTGGAGGAAATCATTCCCGGCTGGTACACCAGGGAGGAAATCAAAACGCTTCTTCGGACGGAACCGTTCGCCGCGCGAACCCAGGCATACTGCTACGCCTGGGCGATGAAAAAAAGAGAATGATCGGAAAGCAGACAAAAAGATTGACAGGGGCTTCCTGAGATGATACAATCATAAAGACAGAGAGCCCGACAAGAGCGGGCAATCCTGAGGAGGCAGTGTTTGGAATCGGTTCAGTAACGGGGAACATGGCAGATCGAAAAACGCGGTGACATGACCGCTTGTTTGCTGATGCCATGGCGCGGTGCTGAACGATACCGGGCACTTTTTTGTTTGCCGTTTTTCACCCGCATTCCCCGATCCTTGTTCATGTCGATGAAATATAAAAGAGGGATCAACATGACACAGGATATGCTGACATTGGATTTTGACAAGATCATTGAACGTTTGCAGACGCACGCCGTTTCACCCCTTGCGCGGAAAAAACTGGCGGACACCGCGCCGATCATGAACGAAGGGCTTTGCAAGGCCCGTATGGAGGAAACCACCGCCGCCTTGCATGTGATGAAAAACGCGGGTTCCCCACCATTGGCGGAAATGGAGGAAGCCGAAAAGAGCCTGACCGAAGCGGCTCAGGGCGGGATGCTGCTGCCGGAACAGCTGAGCGGCGTTGCTCGGTTTTGCGTGACGGTGCGGCGGATGCGGCGGTATCTGCAAAGCGCGGAAATGTTCAGCGCCGGCATCGCCTCCTGGCAGACGGAGCTGCCGGACTTGCGCGCTCTGGAGGAGGAGATCGACGGCTGTATCCGCGAAGATGCGATCCTGGACGACGCATCGCCCACACTGCGCAATCTGCGCAGGCAGCGGGAACGCGCCGAGCAGGAAATTCGGGAAAAACTGAACCAGGTGCTGCTGCATCAGAAGCAAAAGCTGACCGACAGCTATATCACCCAGCGGAACGGAGCCTACGTGCTGCCGGTGCAGAAGCGCTTCCAGAGCGCTTTCCCCGGCCGCGTGGTGGACGCATCCGCCAAAGGAAACACCGTGTTCATGGAGCCCACGGTGGTGCAGGCGCTGCGTCAGACACTGGAAGGGCTATTGATGGAGATCGACACCGAGGAGCGCCGCATCCTCTGGACCCTCAGCGACCGGGTGGCGGGGGAGGAACAAGCGCTGCGCGCCTCCATCCGTGTGATGACAGATTTGGACGCCTTGTTTGCCCGGGCGAAGCTGAGCGCGGAGATGGATGCCCGGCCCGTGGCAATCACCGGAGAAAGGCGCATCCGCCTGGTGCAGGCCCGGCATCCGCTGCTG
This sequence comes from uncultured Eubacteriales bacterium, assembly GCA_900320085.1. Taxonomy (GTDB): domain Bacteria; phylum Bacillota; class Clostridia; order Christensenellales; family Aristaeellaceae; genus RUG563. Next base: position 30,781 of record ONRC01000017.1, on the reverse strand, counting down.
AACCCGACGGCTTGCGTGCCGCTGGACCTGGAAATGGCCCTGCCGGATACGGGCATTGCTGTGACCGGGCCGAACACCGGCGGGAAAACGGTGTGCCTGAAAACGGTGGGCCTGCTGACCCTGATGGCCCAGAGTGGACTGCATATTCCCTGCGGGGAAGGGACCGTGATCGGGATGATGGATCATGTGCTGTGCGACATTGGCGACAGCCAAAGCATCAGCCAGAATCTGTCTACCTTTTCCGGCCACATGACCAATGTGATCCGTGTTTTGCAATCGTGCAGCCGGGACAGCCTGGTGCTGCTGGACGAGCTGGGCAGCGGCACCGACCCCCTGGAGGGCTCCGGCTTGGCGGCGGCGATCCTGGAAGAACTGGTACGGCGCGGCTGCTTCTTCCTGGTCACCACCCACGATCCCCAGATCAAGCAGTGGGCGGAGCAGACCCAGGGCGTCGTTTCCGCGCGGATGGCCTTTGACCGGGAATCGCTGATGCCCCTGTATCGGTTGGAGCTGGGCATGAGCGGCGAAAGCTGCGCCATTGAAATCGCCCGCCGCCTGGGGATGGATGAAGGCTTGCTGGACCGGGCACGGCAGGTGGCGGAGCACGGCCCGGCTGTGAAGGCTGAAACCGGGCGTCATCGTCCCATGCGTGTGCCTGCCAGCCGCCTGGCGCGTCAGGAAGTGAAAAAGGAAGGCAGCTTCGAGCGCTTCGCCATGGGCGACAGCGTGCAGCTGCTGCCCGAAAAAAAGACCGCCATCGTGTACCGCGGCGCGGACGATGACGGGAATGTGATCATTCAGCTGCAAGGAGAAAAAATAACTGTGCGCCACAACCGGCTGAAACTGCTGGTGCCCGCCGCGGAGCTGTATCCGCCCGATTACGATTTTTCCATTGTTTTCGACACCGTGGCCAACCGGAAGGCCGCGCACACCATTGCCCGCAGGTATGACGCGGACGCGGTGGTGGTGCTGAAAGAAGGAAAAACCGAAGAGTGGCGCGGATGAAGAATGGTATAACATGAAAGCAAAACAGACTCAATCCTGTCGGGGAATGAGTCTGTTTGCTTTGGAGCTGTTTCTTACGAATCGTAAAATTGATGGCCGTCCTGGGTCACGAGGCGTTCCGCTTTCGGATACTCAAATATTTCGGCCTTTCCGGAATTGGCGGCAAGGTAGTCCGCAAATTTCGCGGCATACCATTTCGCCATGCCCAGATTGTGCATGAGGTAATTGCCGCAGTTTTGAGGCGCAGCCCCGGGAACGATCTGGGAATCCGCCACAGACCTGAATGCGTTCAGGAGCAGGCCGTAAATATCCCGTGGGGGACGGCTGCCTTTCAGAATGAGGTAAAACCCTGTCAAACATCCCATCGGGCCCCAGTAGATGATTTCATCCTTCCACTCGGGGTCGTTGCGAAGAAAGGTGGCGATGATGTGTTCGAGGGAGTGCATGGCCGCAACGTCGATGGCGGGCTCTTTGTTCGGCCTTGTGAGCCTTATGTCATACGTTGTGATGGCGCCGTTTTCAACTGTATCCACCCGGCTGGTAAATATCCCCGGAACAATGCGCGTGTGGTCAACGGAAAAGCTGGGTATCAGGTCCATACGGGTATCTCCTTTCACGGTCATGGAAGCTGCTGCGTCCTTCCCACAGATAAAATAAGTAGCATAAAAGCGCTGAAAAGTCAAGACCGGGACGGTTTCCCTGAACATCCGTCCTGCTGTTTGCTTCTTTGGCCGATCTCGCTCATGATGGCGGAGCCTATAATCAGGATCGCGCCGATCATGTTGCTCAGGCTGAGCGGTTCCTTCAGCAGAAGCGCGGAGAACAGCAGGGCCGACACGGGATCAATATAGCTGAGCACGGCAATGGACTGTACGTTCAGCCCTTCCATGCTGCCGAAATACAGGACATAAGCCAGGCCTGTGTGCAGAATACCCATCACAAGCAGCAGAAACAGCGTGGACGGCGTGAAAACCAGTCCGCTGAATCCATCTGTCAAAATCAGATAAGGCGCCATCACGATACCGGCGGCGAGCAGCTGCACGGTGGTTCTTTGATCGGCGTTAACGCCTGTGGTTTTCTTGTTCATGATGACGACGCCGGCATACAAAGCCGCCGCTCCCAGCCCCAGCAGGATTCCAACCATATTCCGGTTCTGGGAACCATTGCTGTCCGCCACGCCGGAGATGAGCACCATACCGATAATCGAAATCAAAGCGCAGATTGCTTTCCTGACCGTTAGCCGTTCCCGGAAAACGAAAGGCGACAGCAGAATCACCAGGGTGGGCTGCATGTAGTAGCACAGGGTGGCTACGGCAACCGTGGTATGATTGTACGCTTCAAAGAGCAGCATCCAGTTGAAACCGATCATAGCGCCTGTCAGCGCCAGACGCAGCAGCAGGCGCGGCGGCAAAGGCCCGGCGCTTTCCTTTCTGCGCAGCCTGATAAAGCCCAGCAAAAACAGACCGCCCAGGATGCCCCGGGCAAACGCCAGAAAAGCGGAAGGAAGGGGTACGCTGCGCCTGAAAATGCCGACGGTGCCGAAAATCAGCATAGAGGCGATAAACATGCCGAGCGATCTGGGCTCATTGGTCTTGTTCATCGTGAAATCAACAGCCTGCTTTCATTCTGTTTGACCGTAGATTCTATTTTACCATAAAACATAAATCGGGGCAATGGTTTTTGCCGCATTCCGCCCGGTCAGCCCGTCGATGACGTTTTGCCGCAGACAAGTGATGCTGAAAATGATTTGCCAAACGGGCGCAAATCAGGTACAATAAAGCTGAAAAACAAATCATCAGCGGAGGAAAAAATGTTTGAAGCCATAGAAAAAGCGATTGCCGTTCACAATCCCATTATCATCCATCGGCATACCAACCCGGACGGGGACGCACTGGGCAGCCAGATTGGCTTAAAGCACCTCATTCTGGAAAACTATCCCGGCAAGCGGGTGTATATGGTGGGCGACCCGGCGGGACGGTATGACTTCATGGAGGACTGCGTGATGGACACGGTGGAGGACGCGCTGTATGAACACGCCTTGGCCGTGATCCTGGATACCTCGGGAAAGGGGCTGATCAGCGATAACCGCTATCAGTTGGCCAAAGCCACCGCGCGGATCGATCATCATCTGTTCATCGAACAGATTGCTCAGATCGAAGTGACGGACAGCAGCTTTGAAAGCTGCTGCGGTCTGGTTGCCGCCATGGCCCGGGAATGCGGCTGGCGCCTGACGCCCCTGGCGGCCAAATCCCTGTTTACCGGCATGGTGACGGATTCGGGCCGCTTCCGCTACGACGCCACCAATGCCCGCACGTTCTGCCTGGCCGCGTATCTCATGGAGCAGCCCATTGATACCAACGAGCTGTACCGCAATCTGTACGCCACCGACCTGGAGCAGATGAAGCTGCGGGCCAGGTATATGGATAAGATCACATTGACGGAGCATCGTGTGGCCTACATCTATACCACAAAACCGGAATTGGAAGCCACCGGCGCGGACTGGTTCACCATATCCCGGGGCATGGTGAGCCTGATGAACGATATCCGCGGAGTGGACATCTGGGTGAACTTTACGGAAACGGATCAGGGCGTCGCCTGCGAGCTGCGCTCCGGCCGGTACAATATCAATCCCATTGCGGTGAAATACGGCGGCGGCGGCCATCAGAAAGCCAGCGGCGCTACCTTGAAAAGCCGGGAAGAGGCAATGCAGATGCTTTCCGACCTGGATCAAATGGCGGAGGAAAACGCATGAACGAAGAAATCAAACGGGCTATTTTGGAAAAAATCAAGGCGTATCACCGGATCATGCTGTTCCGGCACATCCGCATGGACGGGGACTGCGTCGGCGCGTCCAAGGGATTAAAGGAAATGATTCGGGCCACCTTCCCGGACAAGGAAGTGCTGCTGGTGGACGAACAGCATTCGGATTTCCTGGCGTTTCTGGGACCAGATGAGGATGGTGTGCCCGACGAAGCCTACCGGGACGCCCTGGCCATCGTGGTGGACACCTCCGAAAAAAGCAGGATTTCCAATCAAAAATACGCCCTGTGCAGGGAAATCATCAAGATCGACCATCACATCGAAACCGATCCCTACGGGCATCTGAACTGGGTGGAGGAGGAGCGTTCCTCCGCCTGCGAAATGATCGCGGATTTTTACGCTTCCTTCCGGGAAGAATGGGTGCTGACGAAGGAAGCCGCTTCGTTCATTTTCCTGGGCATGGTGACGGACTCCGGGCGGTTCCGCTTCAGCGGCGTGACCGGGGAAACCATGCGTCTGGCGGGCCTGATGCTGGACGCCGGGGTCGATACGGAAACCCTGTACGCTAATCTGTACTTGCAGGATTACGAAGCCATGAAATTCAAGGCCTATGTGTATGAGCACATGGAACGCACCGAAAACGGCGTGGCGTACATCGACGTGACCCAGGACATGCGCAGGCAGTTTGGCCTGAATCTGGAAGCCGCCAGCAGCGTGATCAACTATCTGGAAAACATCCGGGGATGTCTGTGCTGGCTGGCCTTCATTGAAAGCGACGAGCCCCAGGAGGGTATCCGGGTGCGCCTGCGCAGCCGCTTCATGACGGTGAATCAGGTGGCGGAAAAGCATCATGGCGGCGGCCACGCCTGTGCCGCCGGGGCGACGGTGTACAGCGCGGAAGAAATGGTTTCCCTGATTCGGGAAATGGATGAAGAAGCCGGGAAATACAAGGAAACCCACGAAGGATGGCTGTAATGGCAGCGTATCATGTTAAGTATTTAATACTGTTTACAGCTATGTTGTGAAGGGTGAAAGTCAAACGACGGGGCGAGGGCCTGTGCGATCCGCAGGCCCCTGGTTGGGGTCTGGGGTGAACAGCCCCAGCGTTCCCTTTTGTTTGATTAGAAATTCATCCTTGAGAACAAGCTTACATATCTAAAACAGTATTAGAAGAGGAACGGTATTAGCGGATGAATGGGAAAGCAGGACATAAAAAGAGAAGGGCCCGAAAGCCCTTCTCCTTTTTTGTGTTATTCAGCGATTATTCAGGCTGGCCATACACGCCATAGAACACGGCCATGGCCTCGTCATAGTACTGCCGTCCGGCTTCCGCCAGCTTGTCGGTGTAGTCATAGGGATCGACGGTGCCTTCGCGGATGGCGTTTTCGATGCCCACGGTTCCGTTGTAGTCAGAGCCGTGATAGTAGTTGTTCACGAAGGAAGCGAAGCCGGGGATGGAGCGGCTGCCCCAGGTGACGGGGTTCTGGATGCCACCCATGAAAGCGGCCCAGTCGTTCCAGTAGCCCAGGTCAGGCATGATGGCGATGTAAGCGTTGACCACTTCTTCATCGGTGATCATGGGCAGGCAGTTGGGCACGTCATAGGCCTTTTCGCCGGTGCTTTCCCAGGTCAGGGTGGGGAACAGCTGAATGCGTTCCATCCAGCCTTCCTTGCCCCAGGTGAGGAACTTGGCCAGTTCGTAGGCTTCACGGGGATGCTCGCAGGTGGCGGAGATGGAGAAGAAGTCCAGGAAGCCGAGCTGACCGGCGTTTTCGGCGTCAGCGCCCACGGGAGGATTGTAGGGGATCATCTTGGTGCCGCGGTCGGTGCAGATGGGCTTGGAGTAGATGTTGTTCAGGGTCCAGAACGCGTCGGTGACGATGCCCACGTGGCCGGTCTGGCCGCCCCATTCGTCGCCCAGGTTCAGGGCCTGGTATTCAGGGGAAGCCACGTCCAGGTCCTTGCCCAGGCGCAGGTTTTCGATCTGGGTTTCCACGGAATCCACCCAGCCGGAAGCGAAGTCATACTGTTCGCCGTTCCAGCCGAATTCGCCGATGGCGTTATCGGTCAGGGCGATGGGGCCGCCGGTGACGTAGCTGTACATGCCGCCGAAGTGTCCCCAGTAGCCCTGGGAGGGATCGGCCAGCTTGTCGATCAGGTCCAGCATTTCTTCCCAGGTCCAGTTCTGGCTGGGCAGTTCCACGTTCATCTTTTCAAACACGTTGGCGTCGCAGTACACGGTGGCGGGCAGGAATTCGCCGGCCATGAAGTAGCAGCGCTGTCCGTCCAGGTAGCCCACCCGCTTGAGGGTGTCGTACAGCATGGTCTGCGCTTCTTCGTCGTTCTCGATGTACTCGGTGATGTCATACATGTACTTGCCGGCCATGAGGGGTTCCAGGTCCAGCCAGAAGTACACGTCGGGCAGATCGTTGGTGGCGGCGCGGTTGAGCAGCTCGCCCGCGATGTCCGCGGTGGTGGTGCGCAGCACTTCCACCTTGATGTTGGGATACTTTTCCATGAACTTGGCGGCCAGCGCTTCGGTCATTTCAAAGTCATCCCAGGTCATAAAGGTCAGGGTGATTTCATCGGTGGTGTTCATTTCCGGCATGTTGTAGCCTTCCGCGGAAGCGAAAGAGCACACGCTTGCCAGCATGATCAGCGAGAGAACGAGAGCCAGGATCTTCTTCATGTGGGATTCCTCCTTTAGTTTTTTATCATAAGCCTGTCCGGCTTTGATACAGTTTCATGAACCCAAGGATGCATCGAAGGGCCGCAGCCCCTCGATTGTAATCCGCAGGCGGCGGCGTGTACGTCGCCGAGGAGCAACCGCAGGTTGCTTCCTCTATCAATTCCTGGCCGTAAAATGAGCGTTTTCGTTTACGAAAATGCCATTTTACAAGGAATTGATGGATCGAATGAAAGCGGAATCCTGATTCCGATTTCATTCGCCATTCAGCGTTAGCTGAATGGAATTACTCGCCCGTGATACCGGCCTTGTCCACGCTTTCGACGAACTGCTTTTGCAGCACGAAGTAGAGGATCATCAGCGGGGCGATGGCCAGCACGGTGCCCGCCATGCGCACGGCGTCGTTGATGCGGTCGGTGGAGGTGACGCTGGACGCCCAGGTGGTGTAGGCGTTTTCATAGCTCTTGTCGAAGTTGTTCAGCTCCAGCATCAGGGTGGTCAGGGCGGTGTTGCGGGTGGTGCCGTAGCCCAGATAGTTGCGCACCAGGTAGGTTTCGTTCCAGTACCACACGAACGAGAACAGCGTGACCACTACGATGGCGGCCCCCGCCAGGGGAATGGCGATCTGGAAATACGCCTTCAAGTGGCCCGCGCCGTCGATCTCCGCCGCCTCGATCAGGGACTGGGGCACCTGCTTGTGGAAGTTATAGAAGATCAGGATGCACAGCGTGCTCTTGAAGCCCTGGCCCAGAATGGAGGTGATGAGGAACGGCTTGATGGTGCCGTCGATCATGCGCAGGTTCTGGAACACCAGGTAGTTGGGCAGGGCGATGGTCTGGCTGGGCAGCAGGAACGCCAGGATCAGAATGCCCATCCACAGTTTTTTCAGCGGGAAATTGTACCGGGCGAAGCCGTAGCCCGCCGCCGAGCAGATGAACACCTGCGCCAGGGTGGGCACCACGGCCAGGTACAGGTTCTTGAGCAGGCTGTTCCAGTAGTCCATGGTCAGGATGGCCGATTCGTAGTTGTGCAGGGTGACGGCGCTGGGAATCCACATGGCGGAGGAATCCAGCAGGTCGTTGCGGCTCATGAGGGAGCGGCTGAGCATGTACAGCACGGGGTACAGGAAGATGAAGGAAATGACGATCAAAAGCAGGTACACCACGAAGCTGCCCACGAAGCCGCGCTTTTCCGCGCTGCCCAGCATCAGCTTCCTGAATTTTTCCTTCCGGTTTTCAAAAGCTCTTTTGTCTTTTTCGCGTTTCACGTTCCTCACCTCCTCAGCCATTCTTCACCGGCACGCCCTTGATGACCACGCGCTTCTGCTCGTAGACCACGTGCCGGTCGCTCTTTTCCTTGAGCAGCAGGAACACCAGCAGCAGGATGACGGACACCACCAGCGTGTAGATCCAGCTCATGGCCATGGCGTAGGAATAGCCCTGGGTGGCCGTGTAGGTGGCAGTGTAGATGAGCTCGATGATTTCATTGGTGCCGCCCGTGGCCAGCGTGACCACAGTGTAAATGGAGTTCAGCAGGATCAGGGGCTTGACCGTGGGCAGGGTGATTTTCCAGAAGGATTCCCACCCCGACGCGCCGTCGATCTTCGCCGCCTCGTACAGCGTGCGCGGCACCTTCTGCAGGCCCGCCAGGAAGATCAGAATCTGAATGCCGGAGTTCCACAGGATCATGATGAGGCCGGAAAACAGGTTGCTGATGGGCTGGTAAATGAATTCCGGCAGCTCGCTCAGAACGCTCAGCAGTGCGTTCTGGCTCACCATCGGCACGCTGGACACGCCCTGGGCGGTCAGCTTGCTCATGACCGGGCCGGTGGCGATGATGACCGGCAGGAAGAAGATCATCCGGAACAGGCTGCGGCAGCGGATATTGCTGTTGAGCAGCAGGGCGATGATGAGGCTGAAGGCGATGATGACCGGCAGCTGCAGCACCAGGCCCACGCCGAAGTTCGCCAGGATGGTGGGGAAATTCACGTCGGTGGTGAACACCTTCACGAAGTTTTCAAACAGGCCGTTTTCCAGCGGATGCAGGATCACGCCGTTGGACAGCTCCACCTTGGAGAAGGAAAACTCCAGGCTGCGCACCATGGCGTAGAGGAAAAAGATGCTCACGCCCACGATCCAGGGGGCGATGAACAGGTAGCCGAAGCCCCATTCCCGCAGCGTCCGCCGGGTGATTCGGCGCTTGTCGTGGGGATTTCTCTTCTTTTTGCTCACGGCTTTGTCACCACCTTATATGTGCCGCCCTCCAGCGCAATGCCATCCATTTCGCCGGGCTTTTCCCCGAAGTTCAGGTACACCCGCACGCCGTTGGACCAGGTGACCCGCACCAGGTCGCCGTCGTACACGTGATCGGTGATTTCGGCCTTCCCCAGCTGGTCGTGCAGGGCTTTCAATTCCTGATACCAGGCGGGAATCAGGTCCTCGTACAGCTCGTAGCGGGAGGAATAAACGTCGTTGCTGTTGGTATTTTGCAGCTTGATGGGGTCCTCCGCCGTGAGAAGGAAGGCGGGGCGGGTGCCCTGCTCCACCAGGTGAAGGAAGTAGCGGTGGGTGTTGGCCTGGAAGTTGGCGTATTCCGTGTAGTAGGGGATCTTGCCGCTCACCGTGATTGCCAGGAAGGGAATGTCCCGTTTCACGTAGCTGTAATCCGACCCGGTGACGGGCATATCCCGGAGCGCCGCGGCGTGACGCCACAGGTAGCAGTTGGCCTTGCTGAGGGACGCTTCCAGGCTGTCGGCGGCTTCCTTCACCAGGGTTTCGTAATTCCGCATCATGGCCGCGCTGTCCTGGTAGTGGTCATCCTCATAGTAGTCGCTCATCAGGGAGGTGACGCCGGTGAGGGCCACGCCCTGAATGCCGTGGGCCGCGATCTGGCTGAGGGCCGACCGCCCAACCTCCAGGGTCTTCTTAGGCGTTAAGCAGTACAGGGTGTCGTACACCTTGCCGAAGGTGGGACGGCTCCAGGTCTGGGAGGTGATCTTCTTGAAGCTGGAATAGAACAGCATGGGATGGGTTTCGGTGTTCAGGTGCAGGAAATCCGCTTCCAGCGCCAGCCGGTCGTTCATTCCAGCCGCCGTGGTCATCAGCTTTTGCAGCCCGCCGTCGCCGCCCAGGCTGCCCGCGGGGGCGTAGCCGTCGGTGGGCAGGGCCCCGCTGAGGCCGCCCTCCTGCCAGCCCCGGCAGGTGACGCTGATGCCGTTCACCCCGCGCGCGTTCAGGTCGTTCAGGATATCCTCCGCCTGGGCGAAGGTGGTCATGGGCACGGCGTGCTTGCCCAGCACGTAGTTTTCCGTTTCCGCCCCCAGGAAGTCTACGGCGATGTCAAAGGCGGTGGTGTCCGCTTCGCCGAAGTATCCCTTTTCCAGCATGTACTGCCGCAGGGCGCAGGCCAGGCCCGCGTAGCTGGCCCGCTCGCCGTCCTCCAGCAGGAACTGCTGCTGAATGTCGATGTCCCGGGCGTGCTCGGTGCGCATGCTGATGGTGGAGGAATTGGGGCCGGTGGGCTGGGAATACACCATACGGTAGAGGTACTTGGCGCATACCCAGTCAAACTTCATGCGCACGCCGTTGGGGTACGCCATGATGCGGGCCGCGGCGTCGCCGTTTTCGATGAAGCCCAGCACCGCCATGCCGTCGTCCTCATGCACCATGCCGAAGGCGGGGATCAGCACCTGCTCGGCGTCCACGTTCCAATCGCTGTACACGCTGGCTTCCATGCCGATGTTGGTGCCGTACACCGGGCGGTCAAAGGGGGAGGAGAAGCGCTCCTCGTTGTCCTTGAGCTCGATCATCGCGCCCTGGCCGTCGGGGATGATCATGTAGCCCTTGTCCTGGCCCAGGTAGCTGTACCCCATGAAGGGATAGACGTAGAAGCTGGCGACGGTGTAGGTGTCGGCGTTTTCCTCCACGATCTTATCGTAGGGGATGGACACGCTGAACCCCAGCTCGTCCATTTTCAGCGTCACTTCATAGCTGATGGCCAGGTCGGGATAGGTGACCCGGGCCACGTAGCCGTCCCCGGTCAGGGTGCAGTCGATTTCGTTGGGGGTGTTGATGAAGTCCGCCTGCAGGGGGATATTCTTGACCCCCTCCAGGTATTCCATCACGATGCCGCTTTGGTAGAAGCCCTTCCAGGAGGCGTTGTCCTTCATGTCCTCGGGGTTCTGTACGGTGGAATACATCACCTTGCCCGTGGCCTTGCTTTCCACGATCAGCGCCAGGGTGTCCCGCCGCAGGTAGAGATTGAACCGGCTGTTTTCGGCGATCTTCTCGTAGGCTTCCGGAAGGGAGGCGCTTTGCGTTTCCTCCGCCCAGCCGGGCAGAAGGGAGACGGTCAGCAGGCATATTGCCAGGAGAAGAGCCAGGATGTTACGTTCTCCGAACAAAGCGATACACCACCTCTCCGTAAATGCCCGAAATGAAGTTGACCAGCTGCACGATCAGCACGTAAATCACAAACAGCAGCGCCACCGTGACCAGTACGGTAAACATCGTCAGCACCAGGATGCCCAGCGTGCGCTTGAAGGAATAGTCGTTCAGGTACATGAGGGCCAGGATGATCAGCAGCCCCGTCCAGCCGTAGGAGATCACGTCGATCAGCGTGATGAAGAAGGCCTCGTTGAAGGTGAGCACGTTGGTCAGCAGGATGCGGATGGGCAGGAACACGATCATGGGCGCCAGCACATACGCCCCGCCGATGAACAAATCCTTGAAGCGGGATTCGCCGTCCTTGATGGTGCACACCAGGTAACAGCAGATCACCAGCAGCAGCCAGGAGGCGAAGAAGGTGATGAAGTCGTTCAGGACTTCAAACTGCCCCTCCTGCACGGTTTTGAACAGGAAGCCGCTGTAATACTTGCTGATGACGCTGAGGACGAAATAGAGCAGCAGGATCACGACGGCGCTCAGATACCCGGCCCGCCCCTCGTGCTTGATGCCGTAGCAGCAGTCGTAGGGGTTTTTCAGCATCCGGAAGGCCCAGCCCGTCTGGCTGACGATGGGAACGCCGCCGATCTTTTCCTTCGCCCGGCCCAGCGGCGCGAGGAACCGGGTCTTTTTGTTGATGGCTTTCACCACCTGGATAACGACTACCAGGGCCACCAGCGCGATCAGGATCTCGCCCACGTGGGTATGCAGCCAGTTGGAGCGCAGCTCCCAGAACGCGTCGGAATAGCCCTGACGGCTGCCGCTGTTGCGGAAGTTGGTGAGCGCCTCGGCGTATTCGCCCTCGCGGTAGAGGGCTTCGCCCATGCCGGTGTTGGCGTAGGTGAACAGGCTGTTCATGCGCTGCACCTCGGCCCAGGGCGCTTTGCTTTCGGCGTATTTGCCGTCCTGGAACAGGGAGAAGGCCCGGTGCACCAGGCTGGTGAACTCGGTGGGCTCCAATACCTGGATGCTGCACAGCACGCTGTCCAGCACATACAGGCGGCAGTTTTCGTCCACCACCAGGCCGGTCACGGATTTGAAGGTGCCCACACGCTGGTCGCCGCTGTCGAACGCGCCAAACACGAAGAGCATGTCGCCCTCGGAGGTGTACTCCACGATGCGGCCATTGGCGTTGGCGGTGAACACGGAGCCCTGATCGGTGACGGCCACGGCGGTGGTCAGCTCCGTCCAGTAATCCGGGGTCATGGTGTTGCGCCCGGCCACGTTCAGGCGGCGCAGGCTGCGTTCGTCGTTGGTCTGGGACACGGCGTACACCATGCCCTTATCGTCGATGCACATGTTTTCCACGCTGATGGGCACGATGCCCGCCATGGAGGACAGCTGCTCATCGGTGAACACGGCCTTTCTCAGCGCCGTCAGGAAGGTGACGCTGGACTGGTTCGCGCCGTAATAGCCCAGGAATTCGCCCTCGCCCGCGGGGGAAATCTGCACGATGCCGTTGGTGTTGCCCTTGGAGCAGATGTACAGGTTGCCGCGCTTGTCGATGACCACCTTGCGGGGCTTGTAGGGAGCGGTTTCGCCAAAGAGGGGATGGGTGGGCTTTGACCAGGTGCGGATCAGCTTGCCCGCCTGGTCGTACACCAGCACGGCCCGGGCGCTTTCATCCGCCACGTAGATGTTTCCCTCCGCGTCCACGTTAACGCCGCTGGGGGTCTTGAAGTCCTTTTTGTCCTTGATTTCCCGGATCAGCTCGCCGTCCCGGGATACCACCAGCACGCGCTTGTTGCCCGTGTCGGCGATGTACAGGTTGCCGTCCGGCCCCATGCGCAGATCCTGGGGGTCCTTCAGGGTTTCGTCCCCGAAGCGGATCATGGAGCGCACCGGCTCGTAGGCCGTCTGGGTTTCCACCAGGTTTTTGTTCACGCCCAGGGTGAAGGTCTTGTAGGGCATCCGCGCGAAGGCGGGGGCGCAGATGCCAAGCAGCACCGTCAGCGCCAGCAGGAGGACAAGGATTCTTTTCTTCATCTTGCGCCTCCTTACTTGAGCCCGCTGTGGGCCATCGTGTTCATCACGCTGGACTGCATCACGATAAACAGCAGCAGGTTGGGGATGAACATGATCAGCGCGGCGGCGGCGGCCATGCCCTGGCCCTGCACCGTGCCCGCGGTGGACAGGGTGTTCATGTAGAACGCCAGGGTGCGCACGCCTTCGGAGGTGGTGAACAGGGAGGAGGTTTCAATGTTGTTCCACACATTCTGGAACACCAGGATCGCGCCCGTGGCGATGGCGGGCTTGATCAGGGGGATGATGATTTTGCGGTAGATGGTGAAGCTGCCCGCGCCCTCCAGCTGCGCCGCCTCGATCAGCGAATTGGGCACGCCGTCCACGAACTGCTTGATCAGGAACAGGCACACCGGCATGGCCACCTGGGGCAGGATGTGGGCCCAGTAGGTGTCCAGGATGCCCAGGTTCGATATGGTCAGGTAGCGCGGAATGGTGACCGCCGTGGCCACGAACATGAGCGCCAGGTTGTTGACCTCAAAGATGGTGTTTTTGAGCTTGAAATGCATCTTGCTCAGGGCGAAGGCCGCCATGGTGCTGATGAGCACGCTCAGGAACACCACCGCCGCCGTGACCAGCAGGCTGTTGAACACATAGCGGCTGATGGGAATGGTGGAGGTGCCCGCCGCCTGGAACAGGTTCTGGAAATTGATCAGCGACGGGTGGGACACGAAGAACTTGGGCGGGAAAGCGAACAGCTCGTCCATGGGCTTGAAAGCGTGGTTGATGATATACACGATGGGCAGGCCCATGAAAACGGCGATGGGAACCAGATACAGGTAAAAGGGGATTTGGTTTTTATGGAACTTTTTCGGGTTGACCCGCGTTCCGCCGATCGCAGCCATCTTTTTCTCCCCTCCTTATTCTTTTTCCGCAAACAGCATCCGCGCCACGTAAGAGAAGGCGTAGATGAGCGCCAGCAGCCCCACGGACACCGCGGCGGCGTAGCCCATTTCATAGCGGGTGAAGCCGTAGTCCTCGATGTGGTTGGTCATCAGCTGGGCCGCGTACTGGGGCGTGGGGTTGGAGCCGGTGAGCATCACGCCGATGTTGCCCGCCTGGAAGGCGTTCACGATGCTCATCACCGCGCCAAAGAGCATTTGGGGCTTCATGCTGGGGATGGTGATGTAGAACACTTCCTGGAACCGGTTGCGCACGCCGTCGATGGCGGCGGCCTCATACAGCTCGGGGTTCACATCCAGCAGGCCCGCCAGCATTGCCAGGAAGCCCACGCCCATGCTGCCCCACAGGGCCACGATGATGACAATGGGCATGATGTAATTGGTGTTCAGCATCCACACGATGGGCTCGGTGATGATGCCCAATTGAGTGAGCGCGTAGTTGGCGATGCCGCTCTGGTTGCCCAGGAACACCACCCGCCACATCACCGTCATCGCCACGCCCATGGTCATGCTGGGGCTGTACAGAATCAGCGCCAGGATGGTGCGGGGCAGCTTGGTCAGCTGGCTCAGGGACCAGGCCAGGAAGAAAGCCAGCATGTACCCCACCGGCCCCACCACCAGGGAAAACAGGATGGTGTTGGGCAGCACGTATTGCAGGAAGATGGTGTCCTGGGTCAGCAGGTTAATGTAGTTGGTCAGGCCCACGAACCGGGGCGTCTGCACCGCGTTGTAGTTGGTGAAGCTCAGGCCGATGGCCATGACCGTTGGGATGATGATGAACACGGTGAACAGGATCAGATAGGGCAGCAGGAAAAGGTAGGGGGTTCTGCGCTTGGTGATCATTTTTCCGCCTCCTTCTTCTGATTGTATTCATCAATGAGCTTTTGCACGACCGTCGCGTCCGGCGTGGGGAATTCTTTCAGCATCACGCCGTCCTTCCAGTAGCCGAATTCCTCCAGCTTGCGGTAGGTTTCGCGGTTGATGCGCTTCACCGCCGTATCCAGGGCGCGGCGGGCGTCCACGCCGTCCACGGCCACGGAGATAAAGGCGTTGGAAAGCTCCCGCTCCAGCATGTAGGTGCCCAGCACCCAGGGCGCTTCGGTCATCCATTCCATTTGAGCCAGGATGATTTTTTTATGCGCGGCCTTGAGCGGCAGGGTCTCGAAGGCTTCTCGGTTGGCGGTGGGCCAGATGTATTCACTGCCGTAGGTGGATTGCAGCAGGTTTCCGAACTGGGCCTGCACCTCCGCGCTGGACCACCATTTGAGGAAGGTCCAGGCTTCCTGTGGCATTTTGGTCTGGCTCAGGATCGCCATGGTTTCCGCGCCGCCCGTCGTCCAGCGCTGCACGTTGCCGTTATCGTCCAGCAGGCCGGGGAACAGGGTGATGTCCCACATGCCGTCCAGCTCCGGCGCGGCGTTGAGCAGCAGGTTGTAGGTGGCCAGGTCGGCGATGCCGATGGGCAGGGTGCCGTCCCGGAACTGCTGGTAGAAGCCGGGGGAGGGCACGTCGGTGGGCATGTTGTAGATGGTGAACAGCTCCGTCATTTCCCTAAAGCCCCGCAGGCTTTCCTCACTGTCCAGGGTGGTGTCCCCCACGGTGGGACCGTAGATGCTGCCGCCGCTCTGCAGAATCAGGGGCAGCGTGCCGGGGAACACCTTCATGCCCGCCATGCCGGCGGTGGGGAAATAATAGTTCATGTTGCGCCGCTGCAATTCGGGCAGGATCATCTTCACCTGCTCCATATTGTCCGGCGGGGTGATGCTCAGGGCGTTTAAAATATCCTTGCGGTAAAACTGCACCCAGAAGTTCACGGTTTCCGGCATGGCGTAGATGCCGTCCCCCAGGGTGTAGGGGATGAACAGGCCGGAGGAAAAGCGCTGGGCGATTTCGGGGAAGTCCTCAAACTGGGTCAGATCGTACAGCGCGCCGCGGATGTTCAGGTAGCTGGGCACCACGTATTGCAGGCTCAGCACCGCGTCCGGGGCGGTGCCCGCCGCGTTGGCCAGCACCAGCTTGTTCACATCCGGCATGATGGACAGATCCACCTCGATGCCCGTTTCCGGAGTGAACATGGCGTCCACCATGTTCTGGGCGATTTCCAGGTACTGGCGGCTGCGGCCCATCCACACCTGCAAATGGCCTTCCTTGCCGGTGCCCGCCGCGTAGTCCTGACTGCCGAAGGAGGTGAAGAACCGCTCCACGCTCTTGCCCGCGCTTTCCAGGAAGGACACCTTATCGGGCAGCTTGGCCGAGGACTGGAACAAAAGGATTTCGTCGATGGACAGATCGTTCTGGGCAATATCCTGCAATTGCTGGGCCAGCATCCGGGCGGCGCTGTTGCTGCCGGTGGACAGCTCCGTCAGGCGGCGGGGCAGGTCCTCGGGCTTTAAGGCCAGTCGGCGGAGCTGGTCGGCGGCCAGGGTCAGGTTGCTGAACGCGCTGCCGGAGCCGGTAGCGGAGTAGACTTTCATCTGGTCCACGGTTTCGTCCAGCTCGTCCGCCCAGCCGGTGAGCACCTCCACCAGGTTGGGGATGTAGGTCAGCAGCTCGTAATCGCGGTAGCGGTCGGTGGTGACGCCGCCGGTCAGGCGGATCACCTCCAGGCTCAGGCCGTTGATTTCGCCCAGCACCCGGTTGATGACCCCGTACACCGGCAGCAGCGGCGCGCCGTTCAGCCGCAGGGACAGGGTATGCTCCCCGGCGGTGAGGAAGAAGGTCTGGGGGTCGCCGGAGGCGGTGGTGACAAAGCTGGTGGCAAAGGACGTGGCGTAGTCAAAGGGCACGCGGCGGGCTTCCAGGCTCGGCAGCGCGCCGTCGATCAGCACGTCCGCGAATACGGGAAAGTCGGCTTTCACGCCTTGGCGGTAGGTGAAGCCCAGCTGATACCAGCCTTCCTTCTCCGCCATGAAGCGCCAGGTCACTTCATCCCCGGCAGCATCGAAGGACGCGCCGTCCAGGAAGTTCATCTTCCGGTGCTCGGTTTCATAGGGCGTCAGCTGGGGGTCAAATTCTCCCGCCGCCCGGATGCTGGATTTGTTGCGGGAGTCGATCTGCTCCCCTTCGATCACGATCAGCGCGTTGCCGCTGGCGGGCTGCCCGGCGTAGGCGGGCGCGTCCTCCGGCGCGCGCAGGGAAATGCTGGCCAGGGTGATGGCCCCCTCCTGCATGTCCAGGGTCAGGGTGTGTTCCCCGGAGGACAGCTCCACCAGGAAGGGCCGGTCCGTCCAGCCCGCGCTGTCGGTCATCCCGGCGGTCTGCAGCACGCGCTGCGCAGTGGGGGTGGCGGCGATTTCGTTGCCGTAGCGGTCCAGAGGGAACACCCCGTCGTCCTGCCACAGGCTCTTCCACTTCACGCGGCGCAGCTCGTAAAAGGGGATCGCGCCGTCGATGGACACCGTCATTTCGCTGGGCAGGGCGCTCTGGGTTTCGGTGGAGTAGGTAAACCAAATTTCGTACTGCCCGTCCTCAGGCGCGGTGACGGTGAACTCCGCCCCGTCGCCCATGTTCAGGGTGTGCCACACGTTGGATTCCACGGGCTCGCCCGCGTACACGGGGAAGGTGTAGGCTGCCGCCGCATCGCTGTAATACGGCTCGGTGCGGCTGGCGAACATCATCCAGTCGGTGCTTGGCGCTTCCTCCGCGCAGGCGGAGGCCAGGCACGTAAGCGCCAGCAGCAGCGCCAATGTCAGAATGCCCTTTTTTTTCATGCCGTTTTCCTCCGCTTCAGTTTTCATGCGCCGCGTGGGAGCCCCACAGGGCGGCGCCGGTTTCGTCCAGGGCGGTAAAGCAGGTGACCCACACGTTTTCCTTGCTGTCCAGCGCCGTAGTCATCGCGCCGGTATAGCGGATGCCCTCCAGCGTGCAGCGGAAGGTCAGGCCGTCGCATTCCCAGGTACCGGTCAGGCCGCCGGCCACGGTGCCGTCGGCGTTCAGGGTGATGAGCTGGCTGGTATGCTCGGCGGTATTGATGTCCCGGCCGTGGAGGATCACCTTGTACAGGCCGGTCTGCTTCTCGGCGGGCACGGGTTCCGGTGTTTCCCCGGCATAGCGCTGGGGCAGGACCACCGGCCAGCCCGCTTCGTTCATCACCATCTGGTGCACCCGCACCTTGAAGGCTTCGCCGCTGCCCGCGAACCGGGTGTGGAAGACCAGGAAATAGCGGCCGGTTTCTTCATCATAATACGCTGAGTTGTGGCCGGGGGAACGGTAGGCCAGGCGGAACTGGTTGGTATCGCTTTCCACGTTTTCAAAGCAGTAACCGCCCATCAGCTTGACGCCGTAGCCCTCATAGTCCACGTCGTGGAAGAAGGTGCCGGGCTTGCCGCCGCAGTCGATCATGGGCTGGCCCAAAGCGTCCTCATAGGGCCCGTCGGGGTTTTTGCTGCGGCACACGCGGATGTTGTAGCCATCGTTCGCCCCCAGGCCCCCGAAGGACAGGAACAGATAATAATAATCGGTGTCCGGGCTGTAGAGGATGTAGGGCCCTTCGATGCGGGCGTGGTTTTTGCCCAGCAGCTTTTTGCCGTAGCCCTGGCCCTCCAGGGGAAAGCCGGTGTCCGGGTTCATTTCGAGGATGTAGATGCCGCCGGAATAGCTGCCGTACACCATCCACAGCTTCCCTTCCTTGTCAAAGAAGGTGCAGGGGTCCACCACGTTGGGAAGCCGGGTGGCGTCGTATCCGGGATAGCCACTCTTTAAGAACACGCCCAGGTTTTCATAAGGCCCCTCCGGGCTGTCGCTGACCGCCAGACCCAGCATGGACAGCGGGCTGTCGCCCCGGCAGGTGCAATAGTACAGGTAGTATCTGCCATCGTTCAGCCGCTGCACGTCGGGGGCCCAGAAGGTGGTGGTCTGGGCGTATTGCAGGGCTTCCTTCATCTGCTCCTGCACGTTTTCCACCAGGGTGCAGCCCCGGCCCGCGTCGGTGGAGATCATCTTCCACTGAATCAGGTCGCTGCTCTTTGCCGCGGCCATATGGCTGCCGAAAATGTAGAACGTGCCGTCCTCCGCCCGGATGATGGAAGGATCGTGCACGGAAACCTCTTTGAATTTGGGAATGGGCTTTTCCGTTTCCTCCGCCAAAGCGCCGCAGGCCATCAGGCCCAGCAGCGCCAGGAACAAGCCAATCATACGCAAGCCTTTCATGCTTCACCTTCCGAAATCATCGTTCATGCCGCTTTGTTACGCCTGAAAGATCGGCGTTCCATCCTCCGTGTACCGCACCTGCCGCAGGAAGCAGTGGCGGTTGGGGTCGCTCAGGGCCGTGCCGTGGAAGCCGGGATAGGGCCGGGCGTGGAATACCAGGATGTCGTTCCCTGTTTCGTCCACGGTAAAGGAATTGTGTCCCGGGCCGAACAGGCCGTTCTGTTCCTCCGTCACCATCACGGGCACGGGGGACTTTGCCCAGTCCGCCGGGTTCAGCGGGTCACCGCCCGCCTTCAGCGTCAGCATCCCCATAGCGTAGCGCTCGTCGGTGGCGCTGGCAGAGTAGGTCAGATACAGATTGCCGTTGTGAATCAGGCAGGACGGGCCCTCGTTGACCAGGAAGCCCTGGCATTCCCAATCGTATTCCGGCACGCTCAGCCGCACGGCGGGGAGCTTCAATTCCAGCGCGTTTTTCATTTCGGCGATGTACAGGTTGCTGTTGCCTGGAATGGCGTAGTCCCGCTGGGCCCAGATGAAGTAGCGCTTTCCTTCATAAAATACTGTGGTGGAATCCAGGGAAAAGCTCTCCCACCCGGTGTCGATCCGGCCCGCTTCCGTGAAGCACCCCTCCATCGGGTCGGCGCTGGCGTTTTCCAGGGCGTAGATGCGGTGGTCGTAGCAGCCCTTTTCATCCGCCCCGGCCCGCGCCGCAGCGAAATAGATATACCACTTGCCGTCCACAAAGTGGATTTCCGGGGCCCAGATGTTGCAGCTCATGTCCCCTTCGGGATGCCGCACCCACACCACCTTTTCCACCGCGTCGGGCAGCTCCTTGAGGGTGCGGGCCTTGCGCAGCACCAGCCGGTCAAATTCCGGCACGGAGGCAGTGAAATAATACCAGCCATCCTTCCAAAGAATATAGGGATCGGCGCGCTGTTCAATGTATGCTTTCAATGTTCTTCCCCCTTCTTCGTCGGAATGGTGAAGCAAAAGATCGGATGCAGTATCTGGCAAACGTGAACGATAACATGAACGTTAATGTATTAAATCAAACATATTGTATCATGCTATAGAGGAACTGTCAAGCGTTTTTTGTCCACTTTCTGACGTTTTTTTGTAATTGATTGACAGGTGTTTTTCGCTATGATAGAATGAGCGCGGATAATTACATGAACGTTCATGAAAGGAAGAAACGCATGGCAAAGGAAAAAGGGCGCGTCACTTTGCAGGACATTGCCAACGCCACGGGCTTCACGGTCAACACCGTGTCCCGGGCCCTGAAAAACAAAGACGATATCAGCCGGGAGACCTGCGAGCGTATCCAGGGGGTGGCCCGGGAAATGGGGTACGTGCGCAATTATATCGCCAGCTCCCTGCGTTCCGGACGGACGAAGACTATCGCCATGATCACCGGCTCCATGATCAACCCCTACTATGCCATTTTGTGCGACCTGATCCAGCGCGAAGCGTGGCGGCTGGGCTACGGACTGATGATGCTCTGCTCCCAGGACGACCCGGAAACCGAAACCCGGGCGGTGGAGATGGCCCTGTCCCGCCAGGCGGACGGCGTGCTGATCGCCCCCTGCTCCTTTGAATCTCCCGCGCTGGACACCCTGCGCGCTTCCGGCATCCCCTATGTGCTGCTCAGCCGCTTTGCTGAAGGGGAGAAGGACGACTGCGTGGTCTGCGACGACCGGCAGGGGGGCTATCTGGCCGGGAGCCATTTGATTGCCGAGGGGCACAAAAACCTGGCCATGATCTCCTTTCATCACGTGGTATACTCCACCCGCAAACGCTTCGAGGGCTTTCAGCAGGCCTGTCTGGACGCGGGGCTCCCCGCCTCCGCCATCCACTATGCCGAGCCGGAAGACGAGCAGGACGCCCGGCGCTGCCTGACGGAATGGCTGCGCCAGGGGGTGACGGGGCTGTTTTCCTTCTGCGACGTGGAGGCATGGACGGCCATCACCCTGCTGGAAAACCAGGGCTTCCAGTGCCCCCGGGATTTGTCCGTGGTCGGGTTTGACAACATCCTGGGCTACCTCCATTTTCCCAAGCCCATCTGCTCCATCAACTGCGATTTGCAGGAGGAGGCGCGCCAGGCCATCGCCATGCTCCGCAGACGCATTCACGATCCGTCGCTGCCGCCCCAGCAGGTAGTGCTGCCGGTTTCTCTGGTTTGCCGCGGCTCCTGCATAAAAATCTGATCCGGCCCGCGTGGAATATGTCGGAATGTCATGCTCCACCGGGTTTCTTTTTTCCATGATTTCAGGCGCCAGGTGCGTTTGCTTAAGCGGGCAGACCATTTTATGGAAGATAAATATCCCGCGCCGCTTTTCTTTACACATTCTTCATAAATGGCAGTTGCGCGGTATAATCGTTTCATGTATAATGAAATAGATAACGCATGTTTTCATGCAATAATGTAATACAGAAGGGGGAGCAAACATGCTCGGAATCAACATGAACGACGTGCTGACCACGCTCGGCCTGCTGCAGAAACACCTGATTGCTATCGGTATCTGCCTGGTGCTGGCCATCATCGTGACCATTGCCGCCGTCAAAATCAAGAAGCCCGCGCGCGGTCTGGTGCGCGGCACCGCCTGGGTGGCGTTCATCCTGGCGCTGGTGCTGGTGGTGAACCTGATCCTCACCGGCCCCATGTACAGCATGGTGAGCATGGTGTTCAAAAAGACCGGGGACATCAGCGAAGAAAGCATCAAGACCGCCCAGGACCTGTGCGAGGACATTGCCGACGAAGGCTTTGTGCTGCTCAAGAACGACGGCCTGCTGCCGCTGGAAGCCAACGCCAAGGTGAACACCTTCGGCTGGTCCTCCACCAATCCCGTTTACGGCGGCACCGGTTCCGGCTCCCTGTCCGGATTGTATGAAACCGTCAGTCTGCTCAAGGGCCTGGAGAACGCGGGCATCCAGTACAACGCCGACCTGGTGAAGGCCTACACCGACTGGCGCGCCGCCCGTCCCGTGATCGGCATGTTCGGCCAGGACTGGACGATTCCCGAAATGAGCGCCGAAGAATATGACGCCTCCGGCATCATTGACAAGGCCAAGAGCTATTCCGACACCGCGATCATCGTCATCGCCCGCTCCGGCGGCGAAGGCGCCGACCTGCCCACCAGCCTGGACCCCGCCATCCCCGCCACCTTTGTGGATAACGGCGGCGGCATGTTCGGCGTCAGCGGCGTGCGCCTGAGCGAATACCCCGAAGACCTGGACGCCTCCAAGCATTACCTGGAGCTGACCACCCGCGAAGCCGCGATGGTGGAAAAGGTCACCGCCGCGTTTGACAAGGTCATCGTGGTGATCAACGCCTCCAACGCCATGGAGCTGGGCTGGGTCAACGATTATCCCAGCATCAAGGCCGTCATCCTTGCCCCCGGCCCCGGCCAGACCGGCTTCAACGCCTTGGGCAACATCCTGGTGGGCAAGGTCAATCCCTCCGGCCGCACCATCGACACCTTTGTGGCTGACCTGACTGCTGCCCCCAACTTTAACAACATCGGCGAATTCGTGTACACCAACGCCGAAGATGTGTCCCCCGAAGTGGCCGGCTGGGGCGGCCCGCCCAGCGTCGTGACCCCCAACTTTGTGGACTACGTGGAAGGCATCTACGTGGGCTACCGCTGGTATGAAACCGCCGCCGCGGAAGGCAAGATCGACTATGACGCCTCCGTCGTGTATCCCTTCGGCTACGGCCTGAGCTACACCACCTTCGAGCAGAAGATGGGCGACATCGCCGAAGCCAACGGTGTGCTCTCCTTCGACGTGACCGTGACCAACACCGGCGCTGTGGCCGGCAAGGACGTGGTGGAAGTGTACTACAATCCGCCTTATGTGAACGGCGGCATTGAAAAGTCCACCGCCAACCTGGTGGCCTTCGCCAAGACCGGCGTCATCGAGCCCGGCAAGAGCGAAACCGTCAAGATCTCCTTCAGCGTGGAAGATATGGCCTCCTTCGACTACAAGACCGCCAAGGCCTATGTGCTCGACGCGGGCGATTACGTGATCTCCATCAACAAGGACGCCCATAACGTCATCGACTCCAAGACCTATACCCTGGCCAATGCCATCACCTACGGCCAGGACAACAAGCGCGCCAGCGACCAGGAAGCCGCTGTTTCCCGGTTCGATTACGCCTTGGGCAACGTGACCTACCTGTCCCGCGCCGACGGCTTTGCCAACTATGACCAGGCTGTGGCCGCGCCCACCGATTACACCATGACCGACGCCATCAAGGATGGCTTCTACAACCACAAGACCTACGATCCCACCCAGTTCAACAATCCCGACGACAAGATGCCCACCACCGGCGCCAAGAACGGCCTGACCATCGCCAATCTGCGCGGCAAGGATTACGACGATCCTGAGTGGGATAAGCTGCTGGATCAGCTGACTATCGACGATATGGTGAGCCTCATCGGCACCGGCGGCTACCAGAGCGTGCCCGTCAACTCCGTGGGCAAGACCCAGCAGATCGACTGCGACGGCCCCGCCTCCATCAACAACAACTTTACCGGCAAGGCCTCCATCGGCTTCCCCGCGGGCGTCGTGATCGCCTCCACCTGGGGCACCGACCTGGCCAAGAGCTTCGGCCGCTCCATCGGCCAGATGGCGGATGAAATGGACGTGTCCGGCTGGTACGCTCCCGCCATGAACATCCATCGCTCCGCCTTCGCGGGCCGCAACTTCGAGTACTACTCCGAGGACGGCTTCATCTCCGGCAAGATGGCGGCCAACGCCATCCAAGGCGCGGCGGAAAGCGGCGTGTACGCCTTCATGAAGCACTTCGCCCTCAACGACCAGGAGACCCACCGCACCGACATGCTGCTGACCTGGACCAACGAGCAGGCCATGCGCGAAATTTACCTCAAGCCCTTCGAGCTGTCCGTGAAGGAAGGCCACGCGGGCGCCGTCATGTCCGCCTTCAACTACATCGGCAACAAGTACGCCGCCGCCACCCCCGAGCTGCAGAAGGAAGTGCTGCGCAACGAATGGGGCTTCCGCGGCATGGTGCTGACGGACTACTTCGGCGGCTACGGCTATCAGGACGCTGATATCCTGATCCGCAACGGCAACGACTTCTGCCTGACGCCCCAGGCCACCGACTTCTCCAAGGTCACCGACACCACCAGCGCCACCTCCGTGCTGGCGATGCGCCAGGCCTGCAAGAACATCCTCTACACCACCGCCAACAGCCGCGCCTACGCCACCGATTCCAAGGCGGGTATGCCCACCTGGGAAAAGGTGATGTACGGCATCATCACCGCGATCGTGCTGCTGTGCGCGCTGTGGGAATTCCTGATGATCCGCAAGTACCGCAAGGCCAAGAAAGCCGGAAAGTAATCGCAGATTCATCCAACCACCAATTGTCCGCCGGGCTCCTCGGAGCCCGGCTTTTTGTACAGAAAAAATGACCATCCCGTATGCATGGATGGTCATTTGATTCAAGCTGGGTTTACTGGGCTGCTGTCAGCACCGCCGTGGTCTGGCCTTCCAGGGTGAGGAAGGAACCGTTCAGGAACGCTTCCCCCAGGCCGATGGAAGCGCTGATCTTATCGAAGGCCTGATCAGTGCAGGCGGTCAGGTCGATTTTCACGTCGCGGGGGGTGGTGTTGTGGAACAAGGCCACGGTCTCCCCGTCCCAGGTGGAAACGAAGCCGCCCGCCTTGCTGTCGGGAATCGTGAGGGCGGTATAATTGCCCTTGGCGATGGCGGGGTGGTCCCTGCGGATTTTCAGCAGCCGACGGTAGTAGTTGAACAGGCTGTAAGATTGTTCCAGCTGCTCCTTGACGGGCTTGGCGGTTTGCTTTGACGCGTCGTAGGTGGCGCCTACCGGGTCGCGCACTGTGTCGCCGTCGCCCCAGAGCATGGCCAGACGCCGGTTGGCGTCGGTGTTCGCGCCGCCGCGGGAGCCCTTCATTCCGAGCTCCTCGCCATAGTAAATGAACGGAGAGCCGGGGGAGAGCAGATACAAATTGGCGGCCATCATCATTTGGCCATTGGTGACGGGCAGATAGCCCGCCGCCCGGTCCATATCGTGGTTGGAAATGAACAGCAGGTTCATGGTGTAGGGGCTGATCTCCGTGATTTTTTGCTGGTACTTTTCGATGTAGGCGGTGAAGCGGTTCACGTTGCCCGCCTTGGCGGTTTCGGCAATCAGGCCCTCAGACTGGCTGGTGGTGAAATTGAAGCAATTCGTAGCGGGAAGAAACTGGTCGATCACGCCTTCCCCGTCCCAGACTTCCGCCACGGTGTACAGGTCGGGCTTCACCTTGCGCAGTTCGCCGATGTACCACTGCCAGAAGTCCACGCAGGCGGGGTTGTCCCCCAGATAAAGGTACTTCGCTGCGTCGAAGCGGAAGCCGTCCACGCCCAGGTCCAGATAATACAAAGCGATTTTCAAGACCGCTTCCCGCACGGCGGGCAGGTCATAGTTCAGCTCCGGCATGGAATCGGAAAAGTTGCTTTCGTATTTCAGCTTCGCCTGCTTGGACGTGGTGAAGTGGCGTCCCGCGGGCGCGGCGGCCTCCAGGGGAAGCCAGGTGAAAAAATCATAATAGGCGTTGTCCGGGTTGTTCAGGGTGTGGGCGTTCAGGAAATTCTTGAACCAGCGGTTCTGCGCGCCGGTGTGGTTGAGGGGCAGATCCAATATGATCTTTACGTTCCGCCCATGGCAAAGGGCGATCAGTTCTTTCAAATCGTCCATGGTGCCGAAGGCCGGGTCGATGGCATAGAAGTCCGTCACGTCGTACTTGTGGTAGGATGGAGACGCGAAAACCGGCGTCAGCCAGATTCCCTCCACGCCCAAACTGGTATTGGATTCGGGGTCGCCGTCGTTCAGGTAGTCCATGCGGTTGATGATGCCCCGCAGGTCGCCCACGCCGTCGCCGTTGGAATCGGAAAAGGAGCCCACAAAGATTTCATAAAACACCCGGTTCAAATCATCCACCCCGTCACTGCTCTTCGTTTCCGCCAAGGAAGATGGGCAAAGCAGTAAAAGCGCCACCAGGACGCACAGCATCCTCCGCATGATCGTCACCTGCTTTCTGATTTTTCATAAGAGCACTTTGAATCGGGAATACAAGGAAGAAAGGCGTCTCCAAAAGCCTTCCCCTCGGAGGGGAAGGTGTCAGGCGCGGAGACAAAATGGAAAGTGGGATCAAGTTCATTCGCGCCTGACGGATGAGGTGCTCCTTCCTGTTGCTTGTTCATCTATTATCGGGTGAGTTTACCTCATCCGAGCCGCGCGAAAACGCTTGATTCCTCTCCCATTCTTGGTTCCGCGCGGCCCACCTTCCCCTGCAAGGGGAAGGCTTTTGGAGTGCCCTTTGATTCAATGATTCAGGAACCGGATAATATAAAACTCCACACTTCATGACTGAAAGCGTCCATCAAAGAGCCTTTTCTCTGTCATTCCCGCTTGGTTTGCGCCAGCTCCACCATGCGCTCGGCCATGATTTTCAGCTGGTCCTTGAGCTTATGGATGCAGTCCATTTCGGTGCAGTAGCCCCGCACGATGTCCTCGGCGAAGGTGCGGCAGGTGGGGGAGCCGCAGGAGCCGCAGTCGTAGCCCGGCAGGCCCTCCAGGATGGCGTTCATCCGGGCCATCTTCTTCATGGCCTCCACCATGTTGTCATCCAGCTTCATGGCGGGGTTGGGCTCGATCTCGGCGTCAAAGTACAGCGGATACTTGGTCAGCATGGAGGCGGGCACCGCGTCCACGGGATTCTCCTTGGAGCAGGCGCGGCTGAGCTTGCGGATGGCGTTTTTCGCCACGTAGTTGTTTTCAAAGTTCAGCGGGCCGCCCACGCAGCCGCCGATGCAGGCGTTGCCCTCGAAGAACACCAGGTCGCTGAGCATGTTGTTTTCGATTTCCTCCAGCACGCGGCTGACGTTCTGGATGCCGTCCACGGCCAGGGAGTTGTCGGGGCACACCGCGTTGGCCTCGCCGCTGCTGGCCGCCCAGCGCACGCCGAAGATGGTGGAGGAGGGCTGGGTGGGATGGGCCAGGATGCGGCCGATATGCGGCATCATCTTGCCGTATATTTCCATCATGGAAATCGCGCCGTCGATGGCGGACTTTTTCTGACCGATGGGCGAGCGAATGGCGGTCATTTTCGCGGGGCAGGGCGTGATGAAGAACACCCCCACGTCCTCCGGCGGGCAATGATGCTTGCGGCAGAACTCGTCCTTGGCGATCTCCGCCGCCACCTCAATGGGCTGGCGGATGTCCACGATGTTGGGAATCAGGTCGGGAAAGCGCACCTGAATCAGCCGCACCACTGCGGGGCAGGCGGAGGAAATCAGGGGCTTTGGCAGCCCCGGCTCCCGCAGCTTTTCATGAATGGCCCGGCTGACGATGTCCGCGCCCCGGGCCACCTCGAACACTTCCTCAAACCCGATGGCCTTCAGCGCGTCCAGTACGGGGCTGATGGATTTGATTTCCTTGAACTGGCCGTACAGGCTGGGCGCGGGCAGGGCGATGGCGTGGGGGAAGCCGTGGATCGCGCTCAGATCGTCCGTCACGGCCACCTTGGCATGGTATTCGCAGATGCGGATGCACTCGCCGCAGTCGATGCACCTTTCGTCAATGATATGCGCCCGGCCGTCGCGGACGCGGATGGCCTCGGTGGGGCAGTGCTTTAAGCAGTTGGTGCAGCCCTTGCATCGCGTCTTGTCCAGGCGGACGGAATGGTAGCGGTTGGTTGTCTGTTCCATGATCGCGCCTTTCTCAGGCTAATCGGAAGCGCATGCTGATGCGCGTTCCTTTGCCCAGTTCACTTTGTATGTCGAACTCGTCGGCGTTTCGTTTCATGTTGGGCAGGCCCATGCCCGCGCCAAAGCCCAGGGAGCGGGCCTCCTCGCTGGCGGTGGAGTAGCCCTCCCGCATGGCCATGGAAATATCGGCGATGCCGGGGCCCACGTCCTCGCTGACCAGCAGCACCCCGTCCGTGTCCACGTCCAGGGTCAGTTTGCCCCCGTCGGAGTGGATGACCAGGTTCAATTCCACTTCATAGGAGGCCACCGCCACCCGGCGCATCACATTGCTGCCCACGCCCAGCTGGCGCAGGCGGCGCTTGATGTCCGTGGAGGCTTCGCCCGCGCGGGTGTAATCCCCCTTGGCGACGGGGTATTCGGCGTGAATAAAGCTTTCGCTCATCCTTCTTCTCCCTCCGGCCATTCGATGGGCACGCCCCGCAGGCCCGCTTCATACAAGAGGCCGCAGGCGGTGAAGGCGGTCACCTTCGTGGTCATGACCACCAGGCCCTGATCCGCCGCGCCCTCCAGAATGTCGTCCGTGGGCACCTTGCCCCGGGCAAACACCAGGCATTTTAAATCCAGCATGTCCGCCGTGCGCAGCACATGGGGGTTGGTCAGCCCCGTGATGAGCACGGTTTTTTCGTTGACGAAGGCCAGCACGTCGCTCATCAAATCCGAGCAGCAGGCCGTCAGCGCGGGCGTTTCCAGCTTTTCTTCTCCAACCAATACTTTGGCGTGCAGTACCTGCACCATATCGCCGAGCGTCATATACATCCCCCGCAAAAATAAGAATAGGAAATAAAATTTCTATCATAAACTATACAGTTTTTTGCGTTTCATGTCAACAGGATGGTAGAAATTTCGTCATTTGGGACATGAAAAATGGAACGCCCTTCACGCGTTCCATTGCGATAACAGATCCTTCATCCAGGCGGAAACATCCATCCCGTATACGGATTGCAGGTTGGAGGGGGTCAGCACCGCGTCGGTTTCGCCGTAAGCCACGCTGTGCCCCCGGTGCATCAGCAGGGCGTGGGTGCCGTACTTTTTCGCCAGGCTCAGATCGTGCACCACGGACAGCACCGCCCGGCCCGGCTCCCGCAGCCAATCCGACAGCAGGGAAAAAATGTGCTGCTGATAGGGCAGATCCAGATGGTTGGCGGGCTCGTCCAGCAGCAGCACTTTCGGGTCCTGGGCGAACACCTGGGCCAGGAACACCCGCTGCAATTCCCCGCCGGACAGGGTGAGCACGCTGCGGTGCCTGTATTCCGTCAGGCCAGTTAATGCCAACGCGCTGTCCACGCGCTGATCTTCCCCCTCCGGCTTGGAGGAAAGGAAGCCCTTCCGATGGGCGTACCGGCCCAGCTGCACGATTTCTTCCACTGTATACCCATACTGGGCGCTGTTGTGCTGGGCCAGGACGGCAATCTCCCTTGCCCGTTCCGCCGGGCGCAGGGAGCGCAGGTCGCGCCCGTCCAGCGTGATTCGTCCCGTATAAGGAATGGTCTGGGCCACAGCGCGGATCAGCGTGCTTTTGCCCGCACCGTTGGGCCCGGCCAGCATCAGCCATTGGCCCGGCCGGAGCGAAAAGGAAACCCGGTTCACCGCCGTTTGAGCGCCGTATTGCACGGTCAGATTGTTTCCTTGCAGCATCAGGCTCCCCCCTTCCGCGTGCGGGCGAAGATCAGCACGAAGGCCACCGCGCCCACCAGCGACGTGACCACGCCGATGGACAGCTCGATGGGCCGCAGCACCACCCGGGCGGCCAAATCCGCCAGCAGCAGGAAAATGGCCCCGGAAAACAGGGAGGCGGGCAGCAGGCGCCTGTGGTTCGGCCCCACGATCAGCCGCGCGGCGTGGGGCGTGACCAGGCCCACAAAAGCGATCGTCCCGCCGATGGACACACACACGCCGATCAGAATGGATACCGCGATCAGCAGCGTCAGCTTCACCCGACGCACGTTCACGCCCACGTGAGCCGCGTTTTCTTCGCCCACAGCAAAGGCGTTCAGCTCCCGGGCATGGCCCAGGATGACCCCGCCGCACAGCGTCAGCGCGCCCAGCAAAATCAGCGCGTAGGCGTAATTGCTGCCAGACAGGGAGCCCATGGTCCAGAAGGTGATGGACTTGATTTTTTCCCCGGCGAAGGAGATGACCAGGCTCATGAGGCTGGAGGCGAACATGGAAAAAATCACGCCGATCAGGATGATGGAGTGGGTCGCCAGGCTTTTATCCAGCCCGTAGGCCAGGAACAGGATCAGCATCAGCGACCCGAAGGCAAACAGCATCGCCATGCCCATGGTGCCCGCGTAGGGCAGCCCCGGCACCGTGACGCCAAACGCCAGCGCCACCACCGCGCCTAGCGACGCCCCGGCGGACACCCCCAGGGTGGAGCCGTCGGCCAGGGGGTTGCGCAGCAGCCCCTGCATTGCCGCGCCGCACAGCGACAGCGCCGCCCCGCTCAGCGCCACACACAGCACCCGGGGCAGGCGGACGGACAAAATGATGGACTTGGAAACGCCCTCCGGAACCGGCAGGCCGAACACGCTGTTCCAGATGGCGGTCACCGTGTCCTTGAGCGGTACGTTCACGCTGCCCACGCACACGCAAAGCAGCAGCACGGCCACCAGCGCCAGGGAACAAAACAGGTACTCCCGGATGGAAAAATGATTGTGGTTCATTTGCATTGACCTTTTTGAGATGTTTATTTGGCACTTTAAATCACCAAGGGAACCACTGGGGCTGTTTGCCCCAGACCCCAACCAGGGTCCTGAGGACCCTGGACCCGCAACGGACGATATTGCGTTGTTGAGGAAAGCAGACAAGTTCCGCCTGGCGCGCTGGGGTGACGGAAAGTTTGAGGGCTTCTGGCCTAAGAAAGCCTGGGAAAATCCGCAGGGGAAAGTAAACTTTCCCCTGCGGATGATTCCCTGGCTTTTCCCGGATGCAAAGCATCCGGGTTGGCGGCGTTCTCCGCAGGCTCAATCGTCGCAAGTCCGCTTCATGCGGACATTGCTCGTTTCGCCTGATTTCATCGC
>ONRC01000019.1 GCA_900320085.1 uncultured Eubacteriales bacterium | reverse complement strand
CACCACCGAAACCGGCTACGAAATTCAGGTGCCCCTGTTCATCAACATCGGCGACGTGATCAAGATCGACACCCGCACCGGCGAATACCTGTCCCGTGCGTAAAGACGAAGGCGCGGAGTTTTCTGGGGGAAACCATTCTTTGGAGACCAAAGAATGGTTTCCCCCAGACCCCCTTCCAAGAAAACCCAAAGGGTTTATCCCTTTCAGTTAATAGCCTGTAATGGCGAGGAGGTTTTCATGAGCAATCTGAGCGACCGGGTATCCTATCTCAAGGGTCTGGCGGAAGGCCTGAAGCTGGACACGGACAAGAGCGAAGGCAAGCTGATTGAAAAAATCCTGGAAGCGCTGTCCGACATTACCGCCGAAATCGATTCCCTCCGGGAAGATCATGACGACCTGAGCTCCTATGTGGAAGCCGTCGATAACGACCTGAGCGACCTGGAAGACGTGGTGCTCGGCGACGACGACGAGGACGAAGATTTCGACGATGAGGACGAGGATGACGAGGACGACGGCCTGGTGGAATACACCTGCCCCCACTGCGGCGAGGAAATGACCTTTGAAGTGGATTCCTTCGACTTCGACGAGGATTACCTCTGCCCCAACTGCCATCAGCCCCTCTTCCCCGAAACCCCTGACGAGGACGACGAGGAATAATTCTGTCCCGGTTCATCACCGCCTGCCATCGCGCGGGCGGTTTTTTGATGCGAACGCATTTGCAAAATCCGCGTTTTGTGATATACTTTATCAGGAAAAGCGTTGGTTTCCTTTCGATTTGACAAATCCGCCAAATGGCGGTATATTATAGGAAATCAGGGCAAAATCTCCATCCCGGTCAATCAAACGATATGTGGAGGATAACGGCAATGAGCGAAGTATTTCATCCTACTTTTGTGATCAAGCTGGCAAACGGCGGTGAAATGAAGGGCGAATTATATCCCGAATACGCCCCCCAGTCCGTGGGCAATTTCGCCTCCCTGGCCAACAGCGGTTTTTATGACGGGCTGATTTTTCACCGGGTCATTCCCGGCTTCATGATCCAGGGCGGCTGCCCCAAAGGCACCGGCACCGGCGGGCCCGGCTATTCCATCAAGGGCGAATTCGCCCAGAACGGCGTGCAGAATCCCCTCAGGCACACCTACGGCGTGCTGAGCATGGCCCGCGCCATGCATCCCGATTCCGCGGGCAGCCAGTTCTTCATCATGACCAGCAATTCCCCCCACCTGGACGGCGCTTACGCCGCGTTTGGCAAGGTGCTGGAGGGCATGGAATACGCCGATCAGATCGTGAACGTGAAGCGCGACCGCATGGATAAGCCGCTGGAGCCCCAGGTCATCGCTTCCATCCGCGTGGACACCCAGGGGAACTATTACCCCTTTAATCAATTATGATGCTGCCCAAGCGTGAACGCACCTACACCCTCCGCGTCGCCGGGAAGGACTACACCATCACCAGCGCCGACGCGCCGGAGCACGTGCGCCGGATGGGCGTCTATGTGGACCGAAAGATCGCCGAAACCGCTTCCTCCGGCTTCGTGAGCCGGGAGAACGCGGCGATCATCACCGCCCTGTCCCTGGCGGACGAGCTGATCACCGCCCAGGACGACAACACCCGCCTGCGCCGGGAACTGCTGGAAGCGCGGCAGGCGCTCAAACAAAAACAGGAAACGAATCATGCCGATAAACCGACCGCTTGAACTGCTCGCCCCCGCTGGCAGCATGAGCGCGCTGAAAGCCGCCATTGCCAACGGGGCCGACGCGGTATATCTGGGGGCCGCGTCCTTCGGGGCCAGGGCCAGCGCCGGGTTCGATGATGAAGCGCTAAAGGAAGCGTTGGATTATTGCCATCTCCGGCGGAAAAGCATATATGTAACGGTGAACATCCTCGTCAAGGAAAGGGAGCTGGACGGTGTCCGGCACACCCTTTCCTTGTTGTCACATTTAGGGGCTGACGCGGTGCTGGTGCAGGACCTGGGCGTGCTCAAAATCTGCCGGGAGGAATTCCCCGAGCTGCCCGTTCATGCCAGCACGCAGATGGCGCTGCATAACGCCTCCGGGGTCCGCCTGCTCAAAGATTTGGGCGCGAAGCGGGCGGTCATGGCCCGGGAATGCGATTTGAACGAAATCCGCAAAGCAGCGGAAGTGGGTCTGGAAATCGAAGCCTTCTGCCACGGGGCGCTGTGCGTGTCCTGCTCGGGGCAATGCCTGTTTTCCTCCATGATCGGCGGCCGCAGCGGCAACCGGGGCCGCTGCGCCCAGCCTTGCCGCCTGCCCTATACCTATCAGGGGAAAAATGGCGCGTGGCTCTCCCCCAGGGATTTATGCGCCCGGGACGAGCTGGACGCGATGGCCGACGCGGGCGTGTACTCCTTCAAAATCGAGGGCAGGTTAAAACGCCCGGAATACGTGGCGGTGGTCACCCGGGCATACCGGGACGCCCTGGACGCGGTGCTGGAAGGCCGCTTCTCCCCTGCCGATTCAACTGAAAAAGAAAGCCTGACCCAGATTTTTTCCCGGGGCGGGTTCACGGAGGGCTATCCCGGACAGGACCGGGACGCCGCTGTTATCGACCCCACGCGGGTGACGCCCCTGGGCGTGAGCATGGGCAAGGTAAAAAAAGTCTATCAAAAAGGGAACGCGCTGCTGTGCGACGTGCCGCTGATTCGTCCTTTGCATAACGGGGACGGACTGGAAATCGGCACACAGGAAATCCGCTATTCCGGGCCGGAGGTCTTCGCCGGAAGCATCGCTGTTTTGCGGCTGCGGGATAAAGTAAAAATCGGGGAGGAAGTCCGCCGCACGGAGGACGAAAGCCAGCTGCAAGCCGCCCGCGGCACCTATGAAAACGGTGCTGACCTGGCGGCGAACCCCGTTTCCTTTGACGCTTTATTGTCCGCTTATCCCGGAAAGCCGATTTCCTTGCAGGTGACGGACGGGGAAAGCACCGTCACGGTGACGGGCGATGCCGTCCAGCCCGCACAGAACAAGGCTTTGGATGAAGCCAGCGCTCGGCGCAGCCTGGAAAAAACGGGCGGCACACCCTTTGTATTGAATCAATTGACGGTGAAAACCGCGGGGGCTTTTGTCCCTGCCGCCGCGCTGAACGCCCTGCGGAGGGATACGTTGGAGCAGCTGGCACAGGCGCGTATTGCTGCCCAGCCGAGGGCGGTTTCTTCCAAGGTACATTTTGAAACGCCGAAAAGAACAATTCCTGATTCGAGGCTGATTGTAAAGACTGGCCATTTCGAGGAGATTCCGGCATTATTCCAAGCGGGCGCGGATGAAATCCTGTTCCAGCCGCAGGATTTCCGGGAGGAAAAGCTCCTTCCCTTCCTGAACAACTGGCCGGAAAAAGTCCGGCTTTGCCTGCCCAGCCAGCTTTCGGAAAGCACGCTGCAATACATCAAAACAATCACCGAGGAAAAGCAGATCCCCGTCTGCCTGTCCAGTCCGGGACAGTTGCAGGTTTTTGCAACCGGCAGCATGGCGGGCGAGGGCATCCCGGTCATGAACGGGGAAGCAATAACAATGCTGTCTTATCTGGGCTGCGAAAGCGTGACCCTGTGCCGGGAATTATCCAAACAGGATATTCAGGACTTGCCAAAGGATGTTTGCGAAATGATCCTGCCCGTGTACGGAAGAACCAGGCTCATGCTGCTGAATCATTGCCCCATGAGGACAGTAATGGGGTTAAAGCAAAACCGGGAACAGTGCGAGCTGTGCCGCCAGGGGAAAGGCGCTATGGGAACGTGCCTGACCGACCGGATGAAAGCGGATTATCCGCTGTTTCCGATCCGCCTGCCGGAAGGGTGCCAGATCGAACTGATGGCGGACAGGCCTCTGCATCTGTCCGGATTGCTGAAAGGCTTGCCGAAGCTGTCCTTCCTGCTCGTCTTCACCGACGAAACGACGGCAGAGCGCTTGAAAATCACCGCGCATTACGCCGCCCTGCTGCGGGGAGAAACGCCCCCGGCTCTGGACATGAAAGGAACAGTGGGGCGGTTCCTGGAGGGGGTTCTTTAAGCTGGGAGAAACCAACCGTAGGGGCGGATATGATCCGCCCGTTCACCGCTGGATATTCAACCCGTAATTGTTCTGATAAATGATTGTTTTCCGGGCGGATGATATCCGCCCCTACAAGTGAACAATATCGCGCTCCACTTTTCACACTTATTGGGGGTATGAACCATGAACGACCGCGCCTTGCGGGTGCTGGAATTTACGAAGATTCGGGACATGCTGGCAAGCTACGCCCTGTCGGATTCCGGGAAAGCGCTGTGCCAGGAATTAAAGCCCCTGGAGGACTTCAAGGACATCAATCGCGCCTTGGACGAAACGGAAGAAGCGGTGGCGACGCTGGCTTACGTGGGCGGCAATCCGCTGATCGCCTTTGCCGACGTGTCGGAATATATCAGCCTGGCCCAGAAGGGCTCCACCCTGAATCCGCGGGCGCTGCTGTTGGTGGCGGAAACCCTGCGCGCCGCCCGGGCGGCGCGGAACGCCCTGGTGACGGACAAGGACAACACGCCCATCATCACCGCTACCGCATCCCGTCTCCAACCCCTGCGCCAGTTGGAAACGGATATTACCGAAGCCATTCTCAGCGAGGAGGAAATCTCCGATCACGCCTCCCCCGCGCTACTGGACATTCGCCGGCACATCCGCCAGGTGAACGACCGCATCCGGGAAAAGCTGAACGCCATGGCCCACGGCGCAGGCTACGCCAAGTATCTGATGGAATCCATCGTCACCGTGCGTAACGGTCGCTACGTGCTGCCCGTCAAGGCCGAAGCCCGGGGCAACGTGCCCGGCCTGGTGCACGACCAGTCCGCCACCGGCGCGACGCTTTTCATCGAGCCCATGGCTGTGGTGGAGATGGGCAACGAGCTGAAAGAATGGAACATGAAGGAGCGGGACGAAATCGACCGCATCCTGGCCGCTTTCTCCCAGCAGGTGGCGGACAGCGGCGATTTGATCTCCCAGAATTTAGCCATCTTGTCCCATCTGGATTTTGTATTTGCCAAGGGCATGCTCAGCCGGGAATTGGACTGCGTGCGGCCCAAGATGAACGAGGACGGCATCATCAACCTGGTGCGCGTCCGGCATCCGCTCATTCCCCGGGACACGGTGGTGCCCTGCTCCCTGTGGCTGGGTCAGGAGTTTACCTCTTTGATCATCACAGGCCCCAACACCGGCGGCAAGACCGTCACCCTGAAAACCCTGGGCCTCATGACCCTGATGGCCCAAAGCGGCCTGCACATTCCGGGGGCCATGGGCACGGAGCTTTCCACCTTTGAGGAAGTGTACGCGGACATTGGCGACGAGCAGTCCATCGAGCAGAGCCTGTCCACCTTCTCCTCCCACATGACCAACATCGTATCCATCATGAACAAGGTGACGCCCCGGGACCTGGTGCTGTTCGACGAGCTGGGCGCGGGCACCGACCCCACAGAAGGCGCGGCGCTGGCTCAGGTGATCCTGAACGCGCTGCTCAAAATCAAGACCCGCACGGCGGCGACCACCCATTACAGCGAATTGAAGGCCTACGCCCTTTCCACCAAGGGCGTGGAGAACGCCAGCGTGGAATTTGACGTGGCGACCCTGCGGCCCACCTACCGTCTGTCCATCGGTGTGCCGGGCAAATCCAACGCCTTTGAAATCAGCCGCCGCCTGGGCCTGCCGGAATACCTGATTGAGGAAGCAAAAGACCTGCTTTCCCACGACACCATCCGGTTCGAGGACGTGATCGCCAACGCGGAATACCACCGCCAGATCGCCGAAAAGGAACGGCAATTGGCTGAGGAAGCCCGGGCCGAAACTGTGCGGCTGCGCAACGAAGCCGAAAAGCTGTACAGGGACATGGAGGAAAAGCGCGACGCCTCCACCCGCAAAGCGAAGGAGGAAGCCCGCCGCATCGTGGAAAAGGCCCGGCGGGATTCCGAATCCATCCTGTATGATTTAAAGAAGATGAAGAAGGCAGGCGCCGCGCCGGATCATGAGGTGAACGCCCTGCGCAAGAAGCTGGAGGAGGGCATCGACAGCCTGTCCGAAGGGCTGAAAACGCCCACCGGCAATTTCGCCGAGCCGCCAAAAACCCTGAAGGTGGGCGACATCGTGGAAATCACCCACCTGAACACCAAGGGCACTGTGCTGGCCGTTCCCGACGCCAAGGGCGAAGTGCAATTGCAGGCGGGCATCATGAAGCTGAAAGCCCACCTGAGCCAGCTTCGGCTGGTAAAAGAAGAAAAGCCCAAGAAAAAGGTGTCCTCCGTGTCCGTGCAGACGGGGATGCGCACCGTACCGCTTTCCTGCGACGTGCGCGGCCTGGCCCTGGACGAAGCGCTGGAGGAAGTGGAGCAGTATCTGGACGAAGCCACCCTGGCCGGGCTGCATGAAGTGACCATCGTGCACGGCAAGGGCACCGGCATCCTCCGGGAGGGCATCCAGAAGCACCTGAAAACCTATCCCCACGTGAAATCCTTCCGCCGCGGCAAGTACGGCGAAGGCGAAGAAGGGGTCACGGTGGTGGAACTCAAGTAGCAGAGAAAAGAGTTCAGAGTACAGAGTTCAGAGATAAGCATGAAATCCTGGTTTTTCATTTTCTTGAATCTCTGTACTCTGCACACTGGACTCTGTACTCTCTTGTCGATTCTGTGCAAGAAGGGAGTATTGAAATGAAGGACAAGCAGACCATCCTGGTCGTGGACGACGACCCGAACATTGCCCAGCTGGTGAAGCTGTATCTGGAAAAGGAAGGGTACGAGGTCAACGTGGAAACCCGCGGGGACGACGCGGTGGCCGCGTTTCAGAAGAACCCGCCGAACCTGATGCTGCTGGACATTATGCTGCCCGGCATGGACGGCTGGCAGGTGTGCCGCGCCATCCGGCAGACCAGCAGCATTCCCATTATCATGCTTTCTGCCAAGGACGAAACCTTTGACAAGGTGCTGGGCCTGGAGCTTGGCGCGGACGACTACATCACCAAGCCTTTCGAGGGCAAGGAGCTGGTAGCCCGTGTGAAGGCTGTGCTGCGCCGCGCCGGCCCCAATGAAACGGAAAAGGACATTCTGTCCTTTCCAGGACTTTCCATCAGCCTGGAAAAGTACGAAGTATATTACCAGGGCAAGCTGCTGGACATGCCGCCCAAGGAGCTGGAGGTGCTCTATTTCCTGGCCTCCCATCAGAACCGGGTGTTTACCCGGGAGCAGCTGCTCGAGCAGGTTTGGGGCTTTGATTTCTTTGGCGACAGCCGCACCGTGGACGTGCACATCAAGCGGCTGCGGGAAAAGCTGCAGGACAGCGAGACCCTGGGCTGGCAGATCCGCACAGTGTGGGGCGTAGGCTATAAATTCGAGGTGAAATGATTTCATGCGCAGCCTGAGCATGTTCTCCCGTCTGCTGATTGTTTCCGTAGGAGTGATATTGGTATGCGTTGCGGTGCTTTCCGGCCTGGCGTATGCCAACCTGAAAAATCACAGCATCAACAGCCGGATGGACGCGCTGAAAACCCAAGCCCGTGATATCGGCGACCTGGCCAGCAGGATGTCCATGGAATCCCTCGCCAAAAAAAGCAGCCATGCCTCCGCTACCGAAGAATATATCAACCGAAAAATCCAGCGGATTTATGATGAATACGGCGCATATACAATGGTCGTGGAGCGAACCGGCAAGTTTTATATTTACTCTTCTCTGGTTGAAGATTTCCAAAATTTAGTTCCTTCTCAGAGCGAACTGAGCGAATATCTGGAACTTGCTTTACAGGGACAGGACAAAGTATTCCAGACGCACACCGACGAAGGTATCTTCTTTACGGTCATGGTGCCCTGGCTTCAGCAAGGCTTTCTGAACGCGCCGCGCACCGTGATGGGATATGTGCTGATCAAAACCGCAGCGCAAACGGTACACGCGGTTTATCAGGAAATGGTGTGGCAGACGGCGCTGGCCGCCATTGGTGTGTTCCTGTTTGCTGCGGCAGTGGTTTTCTTTGTGGCACAGCAGATCACCCGTCCTCTGACCGTTATGGCAAAAGCCGCCAGTCAGATGGCGCGGGGGGATTTTGAAGTCAGAGCACCGGAGGAAGGCGGAAAAGAGATCGAGGAGCTTGCGCGTTCATTCAATCAAATGGCCGCTCAGCTTTCCACCATGGAGCAATCCCGGCGCGATTTCGTGGCCAATGTGTCCCACGAGCTCCGTTCCCCCATCACATCCATCAAAGGCTTTGCCCAGGGAATGCTGGACGGCACCATCCCGCAGGAAATGCATGCGCAGTATTTGCAGGTGGTAGTGGACGAAACGCAGCGACTGGCGAAGCTGATTAACAATTTGCTGAATTTGTCCCGAATGGAGAACCAGGAAACGAACCTGGCTTACAGCCATTTTGACCTGAACGAGATGACCCGGCGGGTGCTCATTTCCCGTATGACGCAAATTGATGACAAGAGCCTGGACATCGAGGTGAATTTCCAGGACGAACCCTGCTTCGTCCATGCTGACGCGGACCAGATTCAACAGGTCGTTATCAACCTGCTGGACAACGCGATCAAGTATACCCCGGCTCATGGCACCATCACGCTGACTACCAAAGCAGTGGACGATCATGTGGTCATGCGCGTCAAGGACAACGGCATAGGCATTCCCGCATCGGACGAGCCATATATTTTCGACCGATTCTATAAAGTGGACAAAGCGCACACCGTGGGCAAAGGCACCGGTTTGGGCCTGGCTATCTGCAAACGGATCATGGAGCGCCACGGCCAGCAGATCCGTCTGGTCTCCGGCGATGGCGGCGCGGAATTTGAAATCACCCTGGAAAAAGGGAATGATCCCGGAGGGTTCCATGGAAATACAGGCACGGGCGAAAATTAACTGGACGCTGGACGTGGTGGGCAAACGCTCCGACGGTTATCATTTGCTGGACATGCTGATGCAGCCGCTGGCCCTTTGCGATACCCTGCGCATAGAACCAGCGGATGAATTGTCCCTTCGGATACAAGGCGCGGAAGGCTTGTCCACCCAGGAAGACAACCTGATCCTGCGGGCGGGAAAAGCGCTGCGGCAAGCGGCGGGCATAAACGCCGGGGCCGCGATTTGTCTTGCAAAACGCATCCCCATGGGGGCTGGTCTGGGCGGCGGCAGCGCCGACGCGGCGGCAGCGCTCAAAGGTCTGAACCGCTTCTGGCAGATCGGTTATGGACTGGAAACTCTGTGCGAAATCGGGGTGAAGCTGGGGGCCGACGTGCCCTTCTGCCTGCATGACGCGCCCCGGCGCGCACAGGGCATCGGGGAAATCCTTTCCCCTATCGAAAGCCGCGTTTTTCCGCTGGTTCTCATTCAGCCCTGCGAAGCGCTGTCCACCAAGGAAGTGTTCACCGCGTATCACAGCGCGGATATTCTTTCCCCCGATACGCAAAAGGCGGCATCCGCATTGGCGCTGGGAGACTTGATCGCGCTGAAAGCGGCAGCGGGAAACGTGCTGGAAAGCGCCTCCATTCCCCTGCGGCCGCAAATTGCCCAGGCGAAAGCGGCCTTGTTTGAAAACGGGGCGGCATTCGCCCAGATGACCGGCTCCGGCTCGGTGGTGTTCGGCGCTTTTGAAGCGGAATCAGCCGCTGACCGCGCCTTTGAAATCCTCAAAAATCAATACCCTGTCTGTATCCGCACCGCAACCGCGCTATAAAAAGGAGCGTTATTATGCAGTATCGAAAGGATAAGTACGGAAATCCCATTTCAATTTTGGGCTACGGCTGTATGCGCTTTACCACGAAGGCGGGCCGCATCGACCTGGATAAGGCGGAGCGGGAAATCATGGCAGCCATCGAAGGCGGCGTGAATTACTTTGACACTGCCTACGTTTATTCCGGTTCCGAGACCGCGCTGGGCGAAATCTTAAAACGAAACAACGCCCGGGACAAAATCAGCATCGCCACCAAGCTGCCTCATTATCTGGTGAAGAACGCGGACAGCATGGAAAAGTTTTTCCAGGAGCAGCTGAAACGCCTCCAGACCGACCACGTGGATTATTACCTGATGCATATGCTCACCGACGTGAAAACCTGGGAACGGCTTAAAGCCCTGGGCGTGCAGGACTGGATCGAGGAAAAGAAAAAATCCGGCGCGATCCGGCAGGTGGGCTTTTCCTATCACGGAAACTCCGACATGTTCTGCCAGCTGGTGGACGCTTACGACTGGGACTTTTGCCAAATCCAGTATAACTACATGGACGAGCATTCCCAGGCGGGCGTGACGGGCCTCAAGCACGCGGCGAAAAAGGGCTTGCCGGTGGTGATCATGGAGCCTTTGCGCGGCGGCAAGCTGGTGCGGAACCTGCCGCCCGAAGCGGTCAAGGCGTTTGAAAGCTATCCCGTAAAGCGCAGCCCCGCCGAATGGGCGTTCCGCTGGCTGTGGAACCAACCGGAGGTCACCTGCGTGCTGTCCGGGATGAACTCCATGGAGATGCTGAACGAAAACCTTCGCGCTGCGGATGAAAGCAAAATCGGAGAGTTTTCCGAGAGCGACCATGCGCTGCTGAAAACCGTATCCGCCGCCATCAACGCCCGGATGAAGGTGGGCTGCACCGGCTGCCGCTACTGCATGCCCTGCCCGCAGCACGTGGATATTCCCGGCGCTTTCGCCGCCTATAACCGGGTGTTCACCGAAAACAAAGTTGCCGGGCTGCGGGAGT
The DNA here is from genome assembly GCA_900320085.1 of uncultured Eubacteriales bacterium. Taxonomy (GTDB): domain Bacteria; phylum Bacillota; class Clostridia; order Christensenellales; family Aristaeellaceae; genus RUG563. The sequence continues at coordinate 46,720 of ONRC01000019.1, read as the reverse complement.
ACTTCATGTGCACAGGCCTTCGAAAAAACTCCACGGGCGCGGGCAACTGCGTCCAGTGCGGCAAGTGCGAAACCCACTGTCCCCAGCAAATCCCCATCCGGAGGATGCTCCAGGAAGTGAAGAAAGAGCTGGAAGGGCCATTTTACAAAGTCGGCGTGAAGGCCATCAAACTGGTGATGAAATACTGATGCGGATTTACTTTGCTCCCCTGGAAGGGCTGACCGACGCCATTTATCGCCGGGTGCATCACGCCACCTTCGGCGGGGTGGATAAATATTTCATGCCGTTTATCAGCCCATCCACCTCCCTTTCGTTTACCAGCCGTCAGCAGGCGGACATCGATCCCCGGGAAAACGCCGGGGTGCCCGCCGTGCCGCAAATCTTGTGCAAGGACGCCGGGCTGTTTCTGGAAATGACAAAGCTGCTCCGGGACGCGGGCTATGCAGAAGTCAACCTGAACCTGGGCTGTCCCTCCGGCACGGTGACCGCCAAGGGCAAAGGCGCGGGCATGCTGAAAGACTAGGACGCCCTGGCCCGGTTTCTGGATGAAATTTATTCCAAGGCTGTTTTACCGGTGTCGCTCAAAACCCGGTGCGGGTACGAATCCATTGACGAATGGCCAAGGCTGCTGGACATCTTTTTATGCTATCCCGTTCACGAATGGATTCTGCATCCCCGGACCTATCGCGAGTTTTATGGCGGCAGGCCCCACCGGGATTTTTTTCTGGAAGCCGCCGCGAAAGCGCCCTTCCCTGTGGTATACAACGGCGATCTATTCCGCGTTTCCGAATGCCGGGAGATGAACCGTTTCGATCTGATGCTGGGGCGCGGCCTGGCGGTGAATCCCGCGTTGGCGCAGGAAGCGCAGGGCGGCGAAGGATTGACGCTGGATTCCCTGCTTTTGTTTCACGACCGGCTGTACCGGGAATACCTCAAATGGTGGCCGGAGCACGCGGTCATCGGGCGAATGCACGGCGTGATGTATTATCTGATCCAGGCGTTGGACTGCCCCGCACCTGTCAAAAGAGCACTAAAAAAATCGGCCGATACGGCTGCTTATACCGATGCGGTTCGCCGTGTTTTTACAGAGAGCGCCATCACGCAGGACATTCATTTCACACCTCCGGGCACATGATCCCCAGAAGTGAAAAGAGCGTTCAGTCCGCTTTTCATTGAAGATCGCCTGACGATTTCCAGATGCTTGGCGAAGGACGGGAAAAATGACTTGGCGAAGGACGGGAAAAATGATTTGATTTTTAATTTACATTATGATATAATAAAATAGTTTAAATTTGCCTGAAGGCTTTGGATGGAGGGAATTTGATTGGGCACCAATGAGTTTGAAAAAAAAACATTAGAGATTGATAAAAACGCTCAGATCAACGTCATGCTCAATACACCCGATTATACTGACTACGAAATTGATTTAGGCCGTGTTTTTCATAACATGAAGCAAATGCGGCGGGTTTATGCCTGGGTGATTGTATTGTGTCTTTTGGTCGGCGTCTGCGCGCCTTTGCTGTTGTATCAGTTTTCCAAGCCCGTGCTGACTGTTTCCTCCGTCGTGACGCTGAACTACGCAAAGGATGAACGTTTGAAAGCGCCGGATGGGACTGATCTGGATCTGTCCCAGATCGTTTCGTCTTATGTGCTTCAAAACGCGCTGGCAGACCTGAAGCTGTCCAAGCCCGTTTCCATCAGCGCGCTTCGTTCCAACATCAAAATCGACCGTATCCTGACGGATAAAAGCCGCCAGGCGCAGGAACTCGCCAAGAAAATGGATCAGGAAAAAAACGCAAACGTTTTTAACCAGCTGCAATCCATTGATTTGGAATACGTCAACAGGTTTGTCGTTTCCCTGACCAACAGCTTTGACGATGGAACCGGCAAAAACACGATTGATTTGAAGGATGCCGAGTTGCGCCTGGTGCTGAACAGGGTGCTGGACGCATATAATGATTATCTGATTTTAACGTACGCGGATCAAAAGCTGCCGGAGGATCGGCTGTCGATCATCGATCTGGATCGGATGGATATTCTGGAAAGCCTGGAACAGATGCAGACAGCTTCTGACGCCCTGAATAATTATTGTCAATCGCAGTCTGACGAGGTAAAGGCTTACCGTTCCTGGAAAACTGGCTTCAACCTGAATGACTGGATGGAGTTTCTGCAGATGCTCCGGGAAGTAAATATTGATTATTTGTATTCCTATGTGTACACGAACGGCTATGTCAAAAATAAATCCACCATGCTGATGAACTACCAGTATCAGTTGCGAAATGAGCAGAGCAATCTGGATCAAATCAACAGCAATATTCAAACACTGGACTCCATTCTGAAAGATTATAAAAAGGATAACATCTTCGTTTCCATGCAGGAAAGCGGCACCTCCAGATCCACCAGCACAACAACGGATTACTTCAACCAGCTGATCATGGATCAGGTGACAAATTACAGTACCGTCGCCCAAACGGAAACCAGGATTTCCAATCTCAACGATCAAATCGAAATGCTGAGCGTTTCCGACAGCAGCAGCAACCTGGCGAATGTCGCGGAAAATATCAACACCGAGCTTGTCAGAGCCTTGGAAGCCAGCAGAAATATCTACAGCCAGATCAAAGCACACATGGAAGAAGTGCAGGCAAGCCCCGAATTCACCCATTTCGCCGTGCATACTGCCGCGTCCGGGGAACAGAAAAATTTTTTGTCGGCCAACTTAACCAAGATGATTATTGGATTTGTTCTGGGCGGCGTGATCGGGTGCGGGCTGTGGTTCATGGCCAGTCTTCTGCCTGAACTTACCAGAAGCCATAGCCGCAAGGAAAGCAAGAAGGAGGCTGATGCATGATGACTGCCAAGAAAACCCATGGGCTGCGGAATACCCTTCTGGTATTGATCATATGTGCAATTGCAGGTGCAGGCATTTCCTTTGTTCAGTTTACCAACGCCTCTGACCGCACGAGTGCCTCCTTCAGTATCCAGTTTACCTTTGACGGCGCAGCTTCCAGCCTCGCTCCAAGCGGAAAAATCTTTGACCTGAAAGAACTGTATTTGGACGATGTGCTGAACGAAGCACTGAAAAATGCAGGAATGGAGAACCGCTATACAGCTGATATGCTTCGTTCCAATTTGGAAATCAGCGGGAACTATCCGAAAGATATTGCCGCTCAGCTGACTAATTATGAATCTCTGCTGGATTTCCAGGCAAACCGCGCGTTTTCCACCAATTCATATTATCCGACATTGTTTGACGTCTATTTGTATCATGATTTTGATCCGAAGATTACCCGCGGCGATTTGGAAAAGCTGCTGCAAAGCATCATGACCTGCTATCGGGAATACTTCATACAGTCGTACGCTGTAAACACGCATAGCGCTGAAATTGAATACGATTTGGCAGAATACGATTATCCGCAAAAGCTCTCCGTTCTCTCCGTTCTGATGAATCAATCCCGCTCATTGGCAGAGGAATTATCTGAAAAAGCATCTTTTTTCCTGGTCAACGGCATGGGCTTCAATGACGTCAACGTACGTTTAGCCAGCCTGATCGATACGGACGTCGCCCAGCTGAACGCGAACGTTACCATGTCCTCCATCAGCAAGCGGGCCGATCGGTTGCTGAACCAGTACCGTTATGAAATCAAAACGCTCACCAACCGACTGGAAAATCAGAAAAAACGTTTGGAGAATCTGGATCGATTGATCGCGTCTTATGACAAGAATGATATTATTTATCTTTCTTCAACAGACTCCCTGACAAAGATTGACGGCAATTCTTCAGAAACTTACGACGCCATGGTGGCTGAACGCAAAACTATAGACGACGGTATCACCCAAATCATCACGAGAATCAACAATTACAACTTGTTGATTAACGATTTGCTGAAAGGCTCTCAAACGATGGAAGCGTCGGCTGGGGAGATATCGTCCGGCGAAGTGGAAACCGATGTAACGGAAATGAGTCAGGCTGAGATTGACAAACTTGCAGAAGTCGCCCAAGCGAAGGCCGACGAGAAAATGGCCGCGGTCGATGCGGAGATTGACTTGCTGGTGAAGAAATATGAAGCGATCATGGAGGATTTTGCCACGCTGATCAATGCTTATAATGCCATGACCCTCAATGACGCTTCTGTCGAAATCCTTCCCGGACGGTATAATACGCCCAGTCTGCTTTCCGGACGGTTTTTGGTTATGCTGATCAAAACAGCCGGCCCGATTTGCTGCTGCGGTCTCATAGTTTGCCTGGTCATTCTGATCATGCAAAAGAAAAAGCAGTATCAGCAGAATACGGTCAACTGTTAATTGAACCCTCATAAACGGCTGATACAGCGCAAATTGCTTCTTAGCGCCATACTTTCCTGAACGGCAGGACAGATTTCTGATGATGAATCTGTCCTGCTGTTTTTTCCTGTATCTGCAATTCCGCCTCGGTCACCGTCATATTTCCCCTGGGCTGCTCCTCCGCCCGTAACTGTTTTGTTGTTATTATGAAATATATTGAAAACAATACGGAAATGGACAACTATGAGCAATTGTGTTAAAATAGAGGCAGTGAAGAATGCTCGCGCATTTTTCACTGTTGTGTCTGGAAAAAGACACGATTGCCTTTAACATATATACATAGCGTTGTACAAAACGGGAATAAGTTATCGTTTTTGCAGGCTAATATGCCAAGGCTGACGAAACTGTCCCAAATCAGATAAAACAAGGAGTCAGTTTTGAAATGAAGCAAAAGTCGCGTTGGGTTCTTGTGTTTTATGATATATTGATTTTCCTGTTATCCTCTGTGGTGATTCTGCTGGTTTACCCCAGCAACGTCATGGATCGGCTCACGCTTGAAATGGCTGGTGTATACGCCTCCGTATGCTTTTGCTGTTTATTTTTGCTTCGAATCTTTTTGAAGGTTTATAAACAAATCTGGCGTTACGCCGGACCCTCCGCGTACATGACGATGCTAACCTCTGACGGTATCGCCACCGTGATTGTTGTCATTATTCGCGACTTTCTCCCCTATTCCACAACAATCGTAAGAACGGTTTCCCTGTTTACGATCAACCTGCTGTTCTGCCTTGCCATAAGATTGATTTATCAATGGGTATATCAAAACAGAGCAACCAAGAGCTTCCTTGAAAAAGCGCTTTTGTTCCTTCTGAAAACCACAACCGGTATTTCTTTTTCCGCTGAAAAAGAAGCGGAAGCTTCCCGCATCAAGATCGCTATTATCGGTGCTGGCAGCGTTGGCGCGCTGTTGGCAGATGAACTGCTTCAAAATCCGAAAGCCGCGTACGTTCCGGTTTGCTTTGTGGACGTTGATAAAGCAAAGGTCGGACGGGTGCTCTACGGCCTTCCTGTGCTGCTGAATGATGAAACCCTGAAAGATAAGCTGAAGTCCTATTCCGTACAGGAAGTCGTATTTGCGCTGCCGAACGTGAGCAACGAGCGACGGGCAGAACTGTTTCAGATTTACAAATCCTTCGGTTATAAATTAAAAACCTACGATTACCCCTTGATGAGCACCGACGATAACGGCAAGCGGCAAATCCATGATTTCAACATTGAAGACCTGCTGTTTCGCAGCGTAACACAGTTCCTGAATGAAGAAACCATGGACTGGTATCGCGGCAAAAGCGTACTGATCACGGGCGGCGGCGGCTCTATCGGGTCAGAATTGGCTCGCCAGATCGCCAAATGCGGTCCCTCAAGACTGGTTATTCTCGACATCTATGAAAACGGTGCGTATGATATACAGCAGGAACTGAAATCCCGTTATGGCGATCAGCTGAACCTGCGGGTCGAAATCGCCAATGTGTGCGATAAGAAGAAAATTCAAAAGATTTTTTCTGACCACACGCCTGATATCGTGCTGCACGCCGCGGCCCACAAACATGTGCCGCTGATGGAGCGGAACGTATGCGAAGCGGTGACAAACAACGTGTTCGGTACGTTGAACGTGGTGGAAACCTGCGAAGAATTTAAAGTAAAGCGTTTCATCATGATCAGCACGGATAAAGCCGTCAACCCCACCAACGTCATGGGCGCGACCAAGCGGATGTGTGAAATGATCGTGCAAAGCAGAAAAGGTACGCCGACCTCCTTCTCCGCGACGCGCTTTGGAAACGTACTGGGCAGCAACGGTTCCGTGATTCCTCTGTTCAAGCGCCAAATTGCCAACGGCGGACCCATCACACTGACGGACAAGCGCATTATCCGTTACTTCATGACGATTCCAGAAGCAAGCCAGCTGGTCATGACCAGCGGCGCAATGGCAAAGAACGGCGAGCTTTATGTGCTGGATATGGGCAAACCCGTCAAAATCCTGGAGCTGGCTGAAAACATGATCCGCCTCAGCGGTCTGGAACCTTACAAGGACATCAACATCGTTGAAACCGGTCTGCGTCCCGGCGAAAAGCTGTATGAAGAACTGCTGATCAAATCAGAAGAACTTGATAAAACCGACAACAATATGATTTTTGTGGAGCGCGATCATCCCCTCAGCGCCGAAGAAATCCAGCAAAAGCTGGACATTTTGAAAGCGGCGCTGGAAACGCAAAGCAACCGGGTGGTGAAAAAAGCCCTGATGGATGTTGTGCCCACCTATCACAACCCGGAAGAAGTGAACGAAAAAGCGGTTCAGGCTGAAGAAATGCGTATTGCCGCCGGGCAGTGAATCATCCATAAAAAGAACGGGAGATGAGGACGTGGTTTCGGCCAGCCGTTCTCTCCCCCGTTTTTTCAATCATTTGTACAGAAAAGGAAGCAGAAGCTCATGCTGAATCAAGTCATCGAACTGGCCCGGGCGGCAGGGCAAATGATGCTGCAATACCGGAATACCGCCATTCACCAGAAGGAAGGACACTTTAATTTCGTCACGGACACGGATGTGGCGGTACAGTCATTTTTGAAAAAAGAACTGCTGGGCCTCCTGCCCGGTTCGCGCTTCTTTGCCGAGGAGCAGGAAAATGAACCGCTGACCGATGCGCCGACTTTTGTGGTCGATCCCATCGACGGAACGCTGAACTTCATGCGCCGCCGCAATATGTCAGCCGTTTCCATCGGGCTGCTGAAAAACAAAATGCCGGTGATAGGCGTGATTTATAATCCTTACGCGGATGAAATGTTTTTCGCCGAAATTGGACATGGCGCTTATATGAACGGTCAAAGAATCCAGGTTTCCCAAACGCCTTTTGAAAACGCTATGGTTTGCTTTGGCACCTCTCCCTATGATGCTGATTTGGTGAACCGGTCGATGAAAGCCGCCCGAGAGTTTCTTTTGCAGGCAGGCGATCTGCGCCGCAGCGGTTCCGCTGCCATCGACCTGTGCGAGATTGCCTGTGGACGGGCCGACGTTTTCTTTGAGATGCGCCTGCGTCCCTGGGATGTGGCAGCCGGTTCCCTGATCGTGCAGGAAGCAGGCGGCGTGTTCATCTCCCTGGGACATGCCCATCCCTATTTTGACGACGCAAACGGAATTCTGGCCTGCAGCAAGGCCTGCGAAGCGCAGGCGCGGCAGATTCTGGAGGTGGAAGCGCCATGAGCGTTTTATCCGGTGCTCATGTACACACCACGTACTGTGATGGAAAAACACCCGCCGCAGATATGGCTAAGAGAGCCTGGGAGCTGGGTTTTGTGTCTCTGGGTTTTTTTCCCACGCGCCGCAGACCTTTGACCCCGGATACTGCATCGATCCGGCGCGGGAAGACGAATATAAGGCTGAAATCCATGCTTTACATCAGGAATATGCGGACCGTATGACCATTTACCTGGGGGTGGAGCGGGATTACTGCTCCTGCTGCTCCATTGAGGATTACGATTTTTTATTGCCTCTTTCCATTATTTCACCAAGCCGGATGGACATCACGCCCCGGTGGATGCCGCGCCGGAAACGCTGAAACGATATGTGGATGAATTCTGCGGCGGAGACGGGCTGGAAATGGCCCGGCGCTACTTTTCCGCTGTGCGGGATTATGTACTCTCTTCCCATGCGCCGATCATTGGGCATTACGATCTGGTACGCAAAAACAACGCTTCGCTGCACCTTTATGACGAGGAAAGCCCGGCCTACCGTATGATCGCTCTGGATGCCCTGCGGCCGCTGGGTGAAACCGGTTCGCTGCTGGAAGTGAATACCGGGGCCATAGCGCGGGGGTATCTGTCCACCCCTTACCCGGACGCTTTTCTTCTGAAAGCCTGGAAAGACTGGGGCGGTGAAGTGATCATCAATTCTGACTGCCATGACGTCCGGTTTCTCACAACCGGGTTTGACGAAGCAGAAGCCCTGCTATGCTCTTTGGGGTATGACCATGCGGTGCGCCTGGGCAAGGATAAGCTGTGGGAACGGTTTGCGCTGCATCCGTGATGTAGGCGTGTGTCGTTCCCTTGACAGGACGGCTTTTTCTCCGCCATCCGGCATATCCTGTTGTCGGAGGTGAATGAACATGCTGTCCTTTCTTTTTTGGCTCTTTCATGATGCGCTCTTCTTCTTCGGCATCGTTGCCGGTCACGGCAGTTTCCCCCGGCCGCTCACTCGGGACGAGGAGCTGAGAACCATTGCCGCCATGCGCTCAGGCGACCCCGAAGCCCGGCAAAAGCTCATCGAACACAATTTGCGGCTGGTATCCCACATTGCACGCAAATACACCGTCCCCGGTTTTTCATCAGAGGATCTGGTCTCTGTTGGCGCGTTAGGTCTGGTGAAAGCTGTCGATACCTTCAAAGCCGATTCCGGAACACAATTGTCTTCCTATGCCGCCCGCTGCATTGAAAATGAAATCCTGATGCTGCTGCGTGCATCGAAAAAACGGCGGGGCGACGTGAGCCTGTCCGACCCGGTGGGCACGGATGGCGAAGGAAACGACATTTCCTTCATGGACATCCTGGGTACGGACGCCGGGTTTGTGGAGGACGAAGCCCTGCGGCGCGTGCTGCTGCAGCGGGTGCTGAAAGCGGTGAAAACCCTGCCGAAAAAGGAACGGATGGTGATTGAAATGCGCTATGGCCTGCTGGACGGCGTAATGCATCCCCAGCATGAGGCGGCAGCGGCGCTGGGCATATCCAGAAGCTATGTGTCCCGCATCGAAAAACGCGCGCTGGAGCTGCTTCGCAGCGCGCTGGAGCAGCCGCAATAGCGTTTATTCTTGTTCGTATTCTTCCAGCGCGATCTCCCGCGCGGTGATTTCCTTTGCCGCTTCCGCGCCGACATACCGCAAATGCCAGGGTTCATAGCCATACCCCGTGACCGCTTCTTTTCCGACTGGATACCGGAGGATAAACCCATATTCCGGCATGGCCGCGTGCACCCGGGCAAACAGCGCTTCTTTGCCGGGTGCATGCTCTTCCATAACCTGGCCATCTTTTACAAAGCAAATATCCACCGCCAGGCCCATGTGATGCTCGGAGTTTCCGGGCACGGCCACATACTGTTCGCAGTAGGCCAGACCGTACTCTTTTTCAAATTCCGCCCACAGCCTTGTCTGTTCCTCAATAGAGCGGAAAGCGCTTTCCACCTCAATGTCAATATTCTCAATCAGCAGCGAATCCCGCAGCGCAAGAAACTGCTTGAGTGTTTCCCTCTCCAGCTGATACGTTTCATTCATCGCGTTTTTTGCGGAAATCAACGTGATTCTTTCCATCCAATCCTCCGGCAGGCGGTGAGTCTTATTGACAAGGGTCAGATATTTCTTCATGATGGCTGCTTCCTCCGGCGCGTTTGACTCATATTCCCGATCATTATACCAAATCCTCCGGATTTCGACAATCATGGGCCAAAACCTTTTTACACAGAACTGAAACAATTTTGAAGCAATTTCTTTTCATTTTCCGCAAGATGTGCTATACTTGAATTCGATATTCCCGCCGGGCCTGGCTCCGGCTGACGAGGTGATTGTTATGCGGGAAACGCTGCTGGCCGTGGATGGAAACAGCCTGATGCACCGGGCCTTTTACGCCGTGCCCCTGCTGGACACGGATGGGGTGTATACCAACGCGGCCCACGGTTTTTTGGCCATGCTGTTCAAGGCCATGCAGGAGGTGTCGCCGCGCTATATCGCCGTGGCCTTCGACCTGCCCATCCCCACCTTCCGCCATACCGCCTACGCCGATTACAAGGCGGGCCGCCGGACCATGCCGGAGGAGCTGAAGCCCCAGTTCCCGCTGATCAAGGAGATCCTGGCCGATATGAAGCTGGGCGTGCTGACCAGCGAAGGGTACGAAGCCGACGACATTCTGGGCACGCTGTCCCGCAAGTGCCGGGAAAACGGGCTGGACTGCGTGCTCCTCACCGGCGACCGGGACGCGCTGCAATTGATCGGCGACGGCACGAAGGTGCTGTTCACCCGCAAGGGCATCACCGAAAGCACCCTCTTTGACAGCGCGGGCGTGAAAGAATATTTCGGCGTCACCCCCGAGCAGGTGACGGACTGGAAGGGGCTCATGGGCGACGCCAGCGACAACATTCCCGGCATCCCCGGTGTGGGCGAAAAGACGGCGGTCAAGCTGCTGAACGAATACGGCACGCTGGAAAACGTGCTGGCCCACGGGGACGAGATCAAGGGCAAGCTGGGCGAAAAGGTGCGCGACAACGCGGAGCTGGCGGCATTCAGCAAAGACCTGGCCACCATCCGGCCCACAGCGCCCATCGAATTCAACCTGAACGCTTTTGATATTTCCCATATGGCGGAGGGCCTGCCGACCCTGCGCAAATACAAGCTGAACGGCATTGCCGAACGCTTAAGCAAAATGGCTTCCGGGGTGGAGCCTGCCACCGAAACGGAGGAAGAACAGGCGGAGTTTGCCACGGAAATCCTGCGCAGCGCGGATGAAATCGCCGCTTTCCTGCGTTCCATTCAGGGGCAGAAAACAGCGCTCCATGTCTCCCCCACCCGCCTGACCATCGCCGGGCCGAGGACGCTGGGCGAAATCCAATTGCAGCAGGATATGCTGTCGGAGGGGCTTTTGCCTGACGAAGCCTGGCAGGCGCTGAAGCCGGTGCTGTCCGAACCGCTGTATGTGCACGACGGCAAAGCCCTGCTGCATCTGCTGGCCGATATGAATCTGCCCCTGCCCCGGTTTGCCTGGGACACCATGCTGGGGGCATATCTGCATAACCCCCAGGAAAAGTCCTACGCCCTGTCCCAGTTTGCGAAGGACGACGCTTCCGGCGTGCTGACCCTGGCCGAAAAGCAGGAAAAACAATTGGAGCAGGAGGGCATGACCGCCCTCATGCGGGACATCGAGATGCCGCTGCTCTACGTGCTGTTCGACATGGAGCAGGCGGGCTTCCAGGTGGACGGGCAGGTGCTTTCCGAACTCGGAAAGGAATTTACCCGGCAGGCGGAGGAATTAAAGGAAGAAGTGTACAGGCTGACCGGCGTTTCCGGCTTCAACCTGAACAGCACCCAGCAGTTGGGCAAGGTGCTGTTTGAAACGCTGAATCTGCCCCATGGCAAAAAGACCACCCGGGGCTATTCCACCGATGCGGATACTTTGGAAAAGCTGATTGACGCGCACCCCTGCATTTCTCCGATTCTGAAATACCGCCAGGTGGTGAAGCTGAACAGCACCTACATCGACGCGCTGCTGCGCAAGATGGACGCCACGGGCCGGGTGCACAGTTCTTTCGACCAGACTGGCACCGCCACGGGCCGCATCTCCTCCAGCGAACCCAACCTGCAAAACATTCCCGTCCGCACGGAAATGGGAAGGGAGATCCGCAAGGCCTTTATCACGAAGCCCGGCTGCGTGCTGGCCGACGCGGACTACAGCCAGATCGAGCTGCGGGTGATGGCCCACTTTTCCGGCGACCCCGCCATGGTGGACGCTTTCAAAAAAGGCCAGGACGTGCATACCCGCACGGCGGCGGAGGTCTACGGCGTGCCCATGGAGGCGGTCACACGGGAGATGCGCTCCAGCGCCAAGGCCGTCAACTTCGGCCTGGTGTACGGGATCAGCGAATTTGGCCTGGCCCGAAACATCGGCGTCAGCCGCAAGCGTGCCGGGGAGTTCATCGCCCGGTATTTCGACCGCTATCCCGGGGTCAAGAAGTTCATGGATGAAGCGGTGAAGGAGGGCTATGAAAAGGGCTACGCCGTCACTATGCTGGGTCGGCGGCGGCAGCTGCCGGAGCTCAAAGCAAGCAACGCCAACACCCGGAACTTCGGCGAGCGCGCCGCCATGAACACCCCCGTCCAGGGTACCGCGGCGGACATCATCAAGCTGGCCATGGTACGGGTGCACGAGGCGCTGAAACAGGAGGGTCTGCAAGCCCGGTTGATCTTGCAGGTGCACGACGAGCTGCTGATCGAAGCGCCCAAGGAAGAAGAAGAAACCGTTACCCGCATCCTGCGTCAGTGCATGGAGCAGGTGTTCCAGCTGTCCGTGCCGCTGGTAGCGGAGGTCAAAACGGGAAACAGTTGGTTTGAAACGAAATAATAGGAAAAAAGCTTATGAGCAAATACGTGATCGGCCTGACCGGAGGCATCGCCTGCGGGAAGAGCAATTTATCCAAGGCCCTCAAGGCAAACGGCGTGCCGGTGATCGACGCGGACGAAATTTCCCGTTTCCTGACCGCCAAGGGCGGCGCAGCGCTGCCGGCCATCCGGGAACGGTTTGGTGACCGGGTGTTCGACGGAGACGAGCTGAACCGCCGGGCTTTATCGGACATCGTGTTCAGCGACCCCAAGGAACGCGACGCCCTGAACGGGATTCTGCATCCCATGGTGTTGTCCGAAATCCACCGCCAGATGGACGCTATCGACGGCCCGGTGGTGATGGACGTGCCGCTGCTGTATGAAGTCGGCATGGATTCCTGGTGCCAGGAAATCTGGTGCGCCTACGTGCCCCAGAAGGAGCAGGTACGCCGCGTCCGCAAGCGGGGCGCCATCACCTACAAGGAGGCCCTGCGCCGCATCCATTCCCAGATGCCGGTGCTGGAAAAGCGCCGCCGCGCCGACCACGTCATCCGCACGGAGGGCTCCAAGGAAGAAAGCGCCCAAATCGTGCTGGCCCTTTGGCGGAACGCGGTAGACAAACTGAACCAGGGCTGAACTTTGCAAGCAGTCATTTTTCTCTCACAGGAGTTCCATCATGAATGATTTTCCCACGCCATCCGCCCCTTACTCCGCGCCGCCGCCCCAGCGCAACCGCCGTTCCGGGCGGACGCAGGGCCGGCATGCGAAAGCGAAAAAGCCGCCCTTGATTACCTGGTGGCAGGCATTGGTTCTGGTCGCTTTGGTCGGTATGATCGTGTATCAGGCGAGCCAGTTGAACCAGGCGAACGCGCGGCTCAAAGCGCTTTACGATACGCGGGAGCAGGAGCGGCAGCGTTACGAAAACACCGTGAAGGCTCACCAGCCCAAGTATCGCGACCTGATCGAGCAATACGCCGCGGAATACAATCTGAACCCCGCCTATGTGTCGGCGATCATCAAGCAGGAAAGCGACTATAACCCCCGTGCGGTGAGCAGCAAAGGGGCCATGGGGCTGATGCAGTTCATGCCGAATACCTTTGATTGGGTGGCTCCTAACTGCGGCATCAAAAAAACCGACCTGGACGCGGTATACGAACCGGAAAACGCCATCAAAATGGGCTGTTATCTGCTGCGCTATATCATTCGCCAGATCGGCAGCGACGATCCGATTCTGGTGGCCTGCGCGTATCACGCAGGCTGGGGCACCGTGCCCACCTGGATCCGGAATTATTCCTCCAACGGACAAACCCTCAAGGTGTCCGAAATCCCCAAATCCGACACGCAGACCTACGCGGGAAGGGTGGTGAACAGTTATGCAATCTATCTCCAACATTATTATTAAGAAAACTGCAAAATGGGCCAAGCCGCTGCTTCGATTGACCGCGGCGTTGATTGCCCTGACGTTTTTCTGTCCCCCCGCGCTGGCCACGACCATGGACGACATTCTCTCCCTCGCCATGATCTCGGTTAAAACGCAGTACATAAACCCCCTGCAGGCAGAGGAGCGGGAATTTCAATCCCTGACCGCGCTGGTGTATGAAGGGCTGTTTTCGTTGGATGACGATTACATGCCCAAGCTCTGTCTGGCCGCCTCCTGCGATTCCACCACCGACGGCAAAAGCTGGACGGTGCGCATCCGCCCCAACGTGTATTTCCATGACGGCCAACCCTGCACCGCTTACGACGTGGAAGCCACGATCAACGAGATCCTGCGCCTGGCGGAAACGGGCTTGGGACAGTACAATCAGCTTCGGTACATCATCAGCAAGGTGTCCGTCAACAGCGCCGAATCGCTGCAAATATCCGTCAACCGCCCTTATTACGCTGTTCGCTTCGCCCTCACCTTCCCCGTGCTGCCCCGCGACCAGGTGCAGGCCGCCCAGCCCGCTGGCACCGGGCCGTTCAAAATCGACCAGTTCCTGCCCGCGAACATCCTGCAGCTGTCCGCCAACGAAAACTACTGGAACGGCGCGCCGTCGGTGAAGGGCATCAACGTGGAATTCAAGGCCACGAACCGCGAGCTGATCATGGATTATGAGTATAACCGCGTGGACGCCGCCATTACCCGCAGCGCCTCCGCAGGTCAGTATCAGACAGGCCTGACCAACCTGAATATCGCTTACCGTACCCGTCAATTGGAAACCCTGCTGCTCAACGACAGCGCCAACGCCTTTCCCCTGGACAACGTCGAAGTCCGCAAAGCCATTCGCTACGCCATTGACTTTGACAATATCGCCAATACAGTCTACATGGGCATGGCCAAAAGAACGGATACGCCCATGCCCGCCGGTACCTGGATGTATAAGGACAATGAGGAGGCCTATTCCTATAACCCGGACAAAGCCCGGCAGATTCTGGACGAGCAGGGTTGGAAGTCCAATCCCAGCCGCGACAACGGTATCCGCTATACCACTGTGACCGTGAAGGGAAAGCAGGAAGAAAGACGGCTTCGCCTGGGCCTGTACGTCTATGAGGAGCAGGAAAACTCCGTTCGGGTGCAGGTGGCCGGCATGATTGCCGATTATCTGGCCGCCGTAGGCATCAGCGTACACGTGGAAACCGTCAGCTTTGCCACCGCTGCCGCCCGCCTGCAGGCCCGGAACTATGACATGGCCATCGCCGCGTTCCAGATGGACGTGGTGCCAGACCCTGGCTTCCTGCTCATGCCCGGCAATACCGGCAACTATACCGGTTACCGTTCCACCGCCATGGACAAGCTGTGCAAGGCCATGCGCGAGGAACGGGAGTTCGCCCACTATAAACAGCTCTTATGGGACATTCAGGATCAGTTTTGTCAGGACTGCCCCTTCATTTGCATGTGGTACCGTGCCGGAGCGCTGCTGACCCGTAAGGTATTCACCACCGTCCGCGACGTGCGCGAGCCGGAAATTCTCCGCGGCATAGAGGAAGTGGGAAGATAGTATGATTCAGGGCAAACAGGACGAAATGCTTAGAACATTTTCATAACGCCTGAACAGTTATAAACTGAGAAACAAAAAACGGCGCTTCATCCCGTGCAATCCGCGGGAACGCGCCGTTTTCATTTTTTTCAATCTTGGAATTGGATTTATATAACGTATTATTCCGCCGTCGCCGCAAAGCCGCCGTTTTCGTCGGCATCCACCACGATGGTCTGTCCCGGCAGGATGTCGCCGGCAATCAGCTTCCGGGCCACCAGGGTTTCCACCTTGGATTGCAGCACGCGCTTCATGGGCCGCGCGCCGTAGACGGGGTCGTAGCCCTGATCCATCAGGCGGTCAAAAGCCGCGTCGGTGAGGCGCAGAGACAACTGCTTATCCTTCAAACGCCCTTTGAGGCGGTTCAGCAGCAGATCCACGATGGAGCGCACCTGGCCGCGGGTCAGAGGCGTGAACATGACGGTGTCGTCGATACGGTTCAGGAACTCGGGCCGGAACGCGGTTTTAAGCTGGGCCTGCACGGAGGCTTTCGCGCTGTCGGACAAATGGCCGTCCGCGTCGATGCCGTCCAGGATCTGGGCGGAGCCCAGGTTGCTGGTCATGATCAGGATGGTGTTGCGGAAGTCCACGGTGCGGCCCTGGCTGTCGGTCACGCGGCCATCGTCCAGGATCTGCAGCAGGATGTTGAACACATCGGGGTGGGCCTTTTCCATTTCGTCAAAGAGCACCACGGAGTAGGGATGCCGCCGCACAGCTTCGGTCAGCTGGCCGCCCTCCTCGTAGCCCACGTATCCGGGAGGCGCTCCGATGAGGCGGGACACGGAGAACTTCTCCATGTACTCGGTCATGTCGATGCGCACCAGGTTCTTTTCATCGTCAAACAGCGCTTCGGCCAAGGTCTTGGCCAGCTCGGTTTTGCCCACACCCGTGGGGCCCAGGAACAGGAAGGAACCGATGGGCCGGTTTTCGTCCGCCACGCCCGCGCGGGAACGCAGGATGGCTTCGCTGACGCTTTCCACGGCCTCGTCCTGGCCGATGACGCGCTTATGCAGCACATCCGGCAGACGCAGCAGCTTTTCCCGCTCGCCCTCCATCAGCTTGCTGACGGGGATGCCCGTCCAGCGGGCTACGATGCGGGCGATTTCTTCTTCCGTCACCTTATCCCGCAGCAAGGTATTCTTGACGGGGTTTTCCTTTTCCGCTTCCTCCAGCTCGGCTTTCAGCTTGGGCAGCTCGCCGTATTGCAGCTCGGCGGCCTTGGCCAGATCGTATTTCTGCTTGGCCCGGTCGATTTCGGCGTTCACCCGCTCGATTTCCTCGCGCAGCTTCTGCACCTTGCCGATGTCGTTCTTTTCGTTCTCCCAGCGGGTCTGCATTTCCTGGAACTGGTCGCGCATGTCGGACAGTTCCTTGCGCAGGATGGTCAGGCGCTCCTGGCTCAGGGGATCGGTTTCCTTTTTCAGGGCCGCTTCCTCGATCTCATGCTGCATGATGCGGCGGCGGATCTCGTCCAGCTCCTGGGGCATGGAGTCCATTTCCGTGCGGATCATGGCGCAGGCCTCGTCCACCAGGTCGATGGCCTTGTCGGGCAGGAAACGGTCGGTGATGTAGCGGTTGGAGAGGGTGGCAGCGGCGATGAGAGCCGCGTCCTGAATCTTCACGCCATGGAACACTTCATAGCGCTCTTTCAGGCCGCGCAGGATGGAAATGGTATCCTCCACCGTGGGTTCGTTCACCATGACAGGCTGGAACCGGCGCTCCAGGGCGGCGTCCTTTTCCACATATTTTCGGTACTCGTCCAGGGTGGTCGCGCCGATGCAGTGCAATTCACCCCGGGCCAGCATGGGCTTTAAGAGGTTGCCCGCGTCCATGCTGCCCTCGGTCTTGCCCGCGCCTACGATGGTATGCAGCTCGTCGATGAACAGGATGATCTTGCCTTCGCTCTTTTTGATCTCGGCCAGCACAGCCTTCAAACGTTCCTCAAATTCACCCCGGAACTTGGCCCCGGCGATCAGGGAGCCCATGTCCAGGGAGAACACGGAGCGATCCTTCAGGCTGTCGGGCACGTCGCCGCGCACGATACGCAGGGCCAGGCCCTCCGCGATGGCGGTTTTGCCTACGCCGGGCTCGCCGATCAGAACGGGGTTATTCTTGCTCTTGCGGCTCAGGATGCGGATCACATCGCGGATCTCGCTGTCACGTCCGATGACCGGGTCCAGCTTGCCCTTCCGGGCCATGTCCACCAGGTCGCTGCCGTATTTCGCCAGAGCGTCATAGGTGTCCTCCGGGTTGTCGCTGGTCACTCTTGCCGCGCCGCGCACAGCGGACAGAGCCTGCAAAAATGACGCTTCGGTAATATTCAGGCGCTTGAACAGGGCGCTGACATCCTTATCGGCGCACTTGATCAGGGCCAGGAACAGATGCTCCACGGAGATATATTCGTCCTTCATCCGGGCTGCTTCGTCGGAAGCTGCGCGCATGGCCTTGTCCATATCGGAGGAAATATACACCTTGCCTTCTTCCCGGGACAGGCCCCGCACCTGGGGCAGCTTTTGCAGGATGGCGTCCGCGCCCTGTTTCAGTGCGTCGGTGTCCACATTCATCTTGGACAGGAGTTGGGGGATCAGCCCCTCCGGCAGGTTCAGCAGGGCGGCCAATAGGTGGGCCTGCTCCAGCTGCTGGTGACCCCGCTCTTGGGCCAGGCGCTGGGCCAGCTGAATGGTTTCCATGGATTTCTGGGTGTAGGAAGTATTGCTCATAAGATCAACCCCTTTCGGGTCATGTACATTCGTGAAGATCAACTTCTGACTTTCTTTGACCTTCAAGCATATTGTACCACGTTTTTCCCCGCTGTCAAGGGTTTTCGTAAATAATTTGAAAGAAAATATCCGTCGATGTCAGCCCCTGCAATCTTCGTCGGTGCTTTGCCGGAACAGCGCTTCGTCCTCCGCCTCGACGGACAGAAGGTCGTCAAAAGAAATGGCGGTTTCATCAACGAGCAGGGTGCGGGTCAGATCGCCGTCCACCTTGCGGGCCAGGCCGGTAACGGTCATATACTGCCCCCGAACCCCGCAGGCAAAGGAATGTTTGTCTGTACAGGGCACATAGTAGGCCGCCGTCACGGTCACCCGGTTTTGCTTTGCCAGGCGGGCGGTGCGGGTCAGGTCATGCAGGACCAGCAGGCGGCGGTTCAATTCTGCCAGCTGGCTTTCATCCAGGTATACTTTCTCCACATATTCGATGTTTTTCTTTTTCACGCTGGCGCTGTA
Source organism: uncultured Eubacteriales bacterium (assembly GCA_900320085.1). Classification (GTDB taxonomy): domain Bacteria; phylum Bacillota; class Clostridia; order Christensenellales; family Aristaeellaceae; genus RUG563. The sequence goes on along the minus strand of ONRC01000019.1, from coordinate 28,069 downwards.
CCCGTCCAGCGCGTCGTAGGGGGCGAAGATTTTCGCCCGCCTCTCCCGTTCCATGGGCGGGTGCTGGAATTCAAATTCGTCCATCCGGTGCCGGGGCCGCTGCTGGAACAGCGCCTGCAAATACGGAAATTGCAGCGATACCAGCCGCCCCTGCCACAGGAGATAGGATCTTAACTGCGTCATGTTTTTTCCCCTCCCAATCCCTGCTCCGGCAGCGCGCCGCCCGCGCGGTGGCCGCCGATCTGGGTGTTGCGCTCGATGGTGGTGGCGCCCTCCAGCAGGTTCATGCCCTTCACGATGGCGTTCATGCCGAAGCGATGGCGCACCTCCAGCATGGCCCGCTGCAAATTCCGTTCCCGCTCCAGCGCCTCAAAGTCCGTGAACAGGTCCAGCTGATAGCTGCCGTCGTCCACGTCCAGCTCGTTGGCCGAAATGTTCAGGCGGCGGATGAGCAGGCTGTGATCCACCTTCTGCTCGAAGGAGGGCACCAGCCGCTCCATGATCAGCGTTTTGCTGTTGGTGGGGATGCGCAGGCGCACGGTGCCATGGGCGTGCTTGGGGTGCAGCCGTCCGTAATAGTCCAGCGCCACGGGGCCGCGGTAATTTGGATTCGCGTTCAGGGATTCGGGGTCAAAGGAAACCGCCCAGGTCAGCATGGGTGTTTTCAGGTTCTTGTTCACCAGGTCGGCGCAGAGCAGATCGGCCATTTCCTTGAACACCAGCAGCCCTTCCCCGTAAGCGTAGGGCCGGGACAGCACCTGGCCGGTATTCAGGCTGCGGTTATCGGTCTTGTAGTTTTTGATATCGCACAGGCGCGTGGGCTCGATGCCCCAGGCGTGGTCGATGAGCAATTCCGCGTTGATGCCGAACAGGTCGTAGAAATACCCCTCGTTGGCCAGCGACATGGCGGCCACGTCGCCCATGGTGTACAGGCCCCGGCTTTGCAACGTCCGGGCGGTGCCCGGGCCGATGTGCCAGAAATCCGTCAGCGGGCGGTGGGGCCAGAGCAGCAGCTTGTAGTCCATTTCGTCCAGCTCGGCGATGCGCACGCCGTCCTTGTCGGCGGGCTTTTTCTTCGCCACGATGTCCATGCCCACCTTCGCCAGATACAGGTTCGTGCCGATGCCCACGGTAGCGGTGATGCCGGTGGTTTTGAGCACGTCGCGGATCATGGTCATTGCCATCAGATGCGCCGGGGAGACCCCTTGCCGCTCGGCTTCGTCCCGGTACAGATGCAGGTAGGGCGTGGCGTCGATGAACACTTCGTCGATGGAATAGACGTGTATGTCTTCCTCGGCCACATACCGCAGATAGATTTCGTAAATCTGGGCGCTGACCCGGATGTATTCCGCCATGCGGGGCGGGGCGATGATGTAGTTCACCCTGGTGTGGGTGGCGGCTTCGTAGAGCCGGATCTTTTCCTTGGCCTCGAACAGGCGCGGACGGCTGGGCACGCCGATGGCCTTGAGCGCCGGGCTCACGGCCAGGCAGATGGTCTTGTCCGTGCGGCTCTCATCCGCCACCAGCAGCCGCGCCGTCAGCGGGTTCAGGTTCCGGGCATGACACTCCACGCTGGCGTAAAAGCTCTTTAAGTCGCTGGCGATGTATACCCGCCCTTCCGGTTCCATGCCGCTCCCCTCCCCCAGCCAAAGCATTCCTGAAAAACCAATAAAGAACATTTGTTCTCGTTCGTTCTCATTATATACGAACAGAGCGGATTCGTCAAGGGGTTTTCTCCTGTTTCAAAATAAAACCAGCAAAGAGAAAAACCTTCGCGGCGGTGGGAGGTTTTCCATCTGCGCGCGAAGGTTTTGGAATCAAATTGTCACTCAGCCAACAACTTCATAGCCCGCGTCGGTAACGGCCTTTTTGAGCACGGCGTCGTCCACGGCCTTGGTGAGGGTCAGCACGGCGGTGCCGGTTTCGTGGCTGACGTTCGCGCTTTCCACGCCGTCGATGGCTTCCAGGGCCTTTTGCACCCGCCCGGAGCAATGCATGCACATCATGCCTTCAATCTTCATGGTCTTTTCCATTGTCTTTTTCTCCTTTTTCGCTTTCATTTTTCTATCCCGTTTCGCGCTGTACAGGTCAAAGAAATTGAGCCGCAGCGCGTTGGATACCACACAGAAGCTGGACAGGCTCATCGCCGCCGCGCCGAACATGGGGTTCAGCGTCCAGCCGAACAGGGGAATGAATACCCCCGCTGCCAGGGGGATGCCGATGCTGTTGTAGAAGAACGCCCAGAACAAGTTTTCGTGGATGTTCGTCAGGGTCGCGCGGCTCAGGCGGATGGCGGCGGCCACGTCGGTGAGCCGACTGTTCATCAGCACCACGTCCGCCGCGTCGATGGCCACGTCGGCCCCCGCCCCGATGGCGACGCCCAGATCGGCCCGGGTCAGGGCAGGCGCATCGTTGATGCCGTCGCCCACCATGGCGACTTTGCCCTTCTTTTTCAGGTCCCGGATCACCTGCTCCTTGCCCTCCGGCAGTACCCCGGCGATCACCTGGTCTACCCCCGCAGCCTTGCCGATGGCGTCGGCGGTGCGCTGGTTGTCGCCGGTGAGCATGACCACCCGGACGCCCATGTTCCGCAGCTGTTGTATGGCCTCCGCGCTGTCCGTCTTCATCGTGTCGGCCACGGCGATGACGCCCAGGGTCTTTCCATTCCGGGCAAAGAACAGCGGCGTTTTGCCCTGATCGGACAGCGCTTCCGCTTGCTTTTGCAAATCGGCGGACACCGCGCCTTGAGTCGTCATGAATTTCTGGCTGCCGCCCGTCAGCGTGTCGCCGTTCAGCGTAGCCGTCAGGCCGTTGCCGGGCAGGGCGGAAAAGCCGGTCACTTCGGGGGCGGGCAGGGTTTGTTCGTTGCCATAGGCCACGATCGCCTTCGCCAGGGGGTGTTCGCTCTTTTGTTCCAGGGCAAAGGCGGCTTGCAGCAGTTCTTCCTGGCTCACGTTTTCGGCGGGCAGAATGTCCGTCACCTTGGGCTGACCCTCGGTGATGGTGCCGGTCTTATCCAGCGCCACGATCTCGGTTTTGCCCGCTTCCTCCAGGGACACGGCGGTCTTGAACAGGATGCCGTGCTTGGCCCCCAGTCCGTTGCCCACCATGATGGCCACCGGCGTGGCCAGACCCAGGGCGCAGGGGCAGGAAATGACCAGCACGGAAATGGCCCGGGCCAGGGCATAACTAAACTCTTTACCAACAGCCAGCCACACGATCAGCGTGACCAGTGCGATGGAAATGACCACCGGCACGAAAATGCCCGACACCTTGTCGGCGATCTTGGCGATGGGCGCTTTGGTCGCCGCCGCGTCGCTGACCATTTTGATGATCTGGGACAGGGTGGTGTCCTGGCCCACGCGGGTGGCGCGGCATTGCAGATAGCCGCTCTGGTTCACCGTGGCGGCGGACACCCGATCGTTTGGCGCTTTGTCCACGGGGATGCTTTCGCCCGTCAGCGCCGCTTCGTTCACCGCGCTTTCGCCGCTGACCACCACGCCGTCCACCGGGATGTTTTCGCCGGGCCGCACCGCGAACAGGTCGCCCACCTGCACCTGAGCGATGGGCACTTCCACTTCCTGCCCGTCCCGGACGAGGGTGGCGGTCTGGGGAGCCAGCTTCATCAGGCTTTTCAGCGCGTCGGTGGTCTTGCCCTTGGAGCGGGCTTCCAGCATCTTGCCCACGGTAATGAGAGTTAAAATCATGGCGGCGGACTCAAAGTAAAAGTCCATCATATACCCCATGACCGCTTCCTGGTTTCCATCCACCACGGCGCGGGTCATGGCGAAGAGCACGATCAGGCTCCACACAAAGGACGCCGCCGAACCCAGGGCCACCAGGGTGTCCATGTTCGGTGCTTTGTGCCACAGCGCTTTGAACCCGCTGATGAAGAATTTCTGGTTGATCACCATCACCAGCGCCGCCAGCACCATCTGAGCCAGACCCATAGCCACATGGTTGTTTTCAAAGAACGCGGGCAGGGGCCAGTCTCCCATCATATGCCCCATGGATACATACATAAGCGGCAGCAGCAGACACAGGGAGGCAATCAAGCGCTTTTTCAGCTTGGGCGTTTCCTTGTCCTCCAGCGCTTTTTCGTCCATGGAGGCGGACTGGGCTGTGCTTGCCGCGTCCTTGCTGGCCGCGCCGTAGCCCGCTTCCTCCACGGCCCTGATGATCTCGCTGTCCGATGCCGTGCCCTCCACGCCCATGGAATTGGTGAGCAGGCTGACCGAGCAGCTCGTTACTCCCGGCACCCCGGACACCGCTTTTTCCACTCGCGCGCTGCACGCCGCGCAGCTCATGCCGGTGACGGTAAATTGCTTCATAATCGAACCCCTTTTTATTCATTGACAATGTTGGAAAGAGAGTACAGAGTTCAGAGCGCAGAGTACAGATATAAGAGAATCACAACAGTCACATTCTGTTTTTTGATGGACAAGACAAACTGAATTCTGAACTCTGAACTCTGTTCTCTCTTCATATCTTTATTTCATCAGCTTTTGCAGGGTGGCAAGCAGCTCGTCGATCGTTTCGTCCTTACCCGCCAGAATGTCCCGCTTCACGCAGGTCTTGATGTGTTCGCCCAGCAGCTCCCGGTTGAACGCCGCCAGTGCCGCATTCACCGCCGCCACCTGCACCAGGATGTCCGTGCAGTAGGCGTTCTTTTCCACCATGCCTCGAATGCCGCGAATCTGGCCCTCGATGCGGTTCAGCCGGTGAATCAGCTTTTTATATTCTTCCTCGCCGCGCTGCTTGGTCTTGTGGGAGCAGGCTTCTTCCCCGCTTGGCATTTCCCCGCAGCAGCATGTTTCTTCATTCATGACGTTTCCTCCCATCAAATACCCCATCAGGGTATTTGCATTATATACCCCATCGGGGTATTTGTCAAGACATCTTTCAAAACACACTTGCTTTTTCCCGCTGCTTCGGGTATAATGGATCTGACAACAGACGAAAGAGGTGGAAGGATGCGCAAATAATGGTTCTGCCGTCGTGACCGAAGCAGGTCATCAGACAAGCGGGCAAAGAGGATAAGCATGTTATTTACATGCCTTGTTTTATTGTGCCCCGGCAGGCCAGAAATGCGCGTCTTTTTTGTGTTCATTTATGCGCGTCTTTTTTCGCGCCGCCATAAAAGAAAAGCGTCTGGCCTGCGGACAGAGATTCGGAGGTTTTTTATGGCGCGGATACAGGTATCGCATTTAACGTTTGCTTATGAGGGCAGCCCCGATTTGATTTTTAACGACGCTTCCTTCGCCGTGGATACGGACTGGAAGCTGGGCTTCATCGCCCGCAACGGCAGGGGCAAAACGACCTTGCTCAAAATTCTCTGCGGAGAGCTGCCCGATCACGGCGCGGTGAACGCCCCGGTGCAGTTTGATTATTTTCCCTTTGCTGTTCCAGACCCCAGCCAAACGCCGCTGGAGATCGCGGCGGACATGGACGCGGAAGGCCAGGTGTGGCGGTTTCTGAAAGAAATCGCCCTGCTGGACGTGGCGGACGATATTCTCACCCGCCCCTTTTCCTCCCTTTCCGGCGGGGAGCAGGCCAAGGTGCTGTTGGCCGCACTGTTCGCCCGGGAGCATCATTTCCTGCTGATCGACGAGCCCACCAATCATCTGGATATGCGGGGCCGGGAAGTCATGAGCCGTTACCTGAACGGCAAGAAGGGCTTCATCCTGGTGTCTCACGACCGGGCGTTCCTGGACGGGTGTGTGGATCATGTGCTGTCCATCAACCGGGCGAACATCGAGGTGCAGAAGGGCAACTTCTCCTCCTGGGAGGAAAACAAGCGGCGGCAGGACGAATTTGAGCTGAACGAAAACGAACGGCTGAAAAAGGAAATTGGCGCGCTGAAGGCTTCCGCACGCCAGGCCAATGATTGGGCTGATAAGGTGGAAAGCACCAAGTTCGGCTTAACGCCAAATGCTCATGAACGGCCGAAAAATGCCCGCTCCTACGCAGGCGAAAAGTCCCGCCGGATGCAGCAGCGCAGAAAGAATCTGGAAAACCGGATGGAAAAAGAAATCGAGGAAAAGGAAGAACTGCTGAAAAATCTGGAGCGGGCGGACGACCTGAAAATCTTTCCGCTGTCCCATCCTTCCGGGCGGCTGATCGAGTGCCGCGGCGCAACGATCAGCTATGGGGACAGAACCATTCTTTCCGACTTAAACTTCACCTTATTCAACGGCGACATCCTGGCCCTGACCGGGAAAAACGGCTGCGGAAAAACCAGCGTCATCAAAGCACTGACGGGTGAATTGCAGCCCTCCGCCGGGGAAATCCATCTGGCCAGCGGCCTGATCCTGTCGGTGGTGCCGCAGCAGGCGCAGCTTTGCGGCGACATGCGCTCCTTCATCCAGGAAAGCGCCATCGACGAAACGCTGTTCAAAACCATCCTGCGGAAGCTGGATTTCAAGCGGGAACAGTTTGACAAGCCGCTGGAGGCCCTCAGCGCAGGCCAGCAGAAGAAGGCGCTCATCGCCCGCAGCCTGTGCCAGCAGGCGCATCTGTACGTGTGGGACGAGCCGCTCAACTACATCGACCTCCTTTCCCGGATGCAGATCGAGCGGCTGATCAGCCAGTTCCGCCCCACGATGCTGCTGGTGGAACACGACAAAACGTTCCTGGAGCATCTGAACGCCCGCGTCCTGCGGCTGGACGCGGAAAAATGAGATGGACAAAAGCAGAAAAATGTACTATACTGTGGAAGGTTTTTGAAAGCAAGCAATCTCAAGGGGGATCAATATGAAAAAACCGCAATTGGTCATCATGGCAGCGGGGCTGGGCAGCCGGTTCGGCGGCCTCAAACAAATGGCGCCTGTGGACCCGCAGAACCATTGGATCATCGACTATTCCATTTTTGACGCCGTGCGAGCGGGCTTTGGCGATATCATCCTGATCGTGAAGCCTGAAAACGAGCAGCTGTTCCGGGACACCCTGGGCAAGCGAGTCGGCGGCGCGGCGAATATCATCTATGTGCATCAGGTGCCGGAAAACCTGCCCGCGGGCTTTTCCGTGCCCGAAGGCCGGGTGAAGCCCTGGGGCACCGCCCACGCCGTGCTCTGCGCCAAGGACGCGATCGACGCGCCCTTCTCCGTCATCAACGCCGACGACTTCTACGGCAAGGATTCCTTCAAAATCATTCATGATTACCTGGTGTCCGATCATCCCGCCGACGAATACGCCATGGTGGGCTATCAGGTGGAAAACACCCTGACCGAGAACGGCCACGTGGCCCGGGGCGTGTGCGCCATGGATGAGAGCGGCCAGTTCCTGACCGGCATCGTGGAGCGCACCCACATCGAGCCCCGGGACGGCGGCGCTGCGTTTACCGAGGACGACGGCAAAACCTTCACCTTCCTGCCCAACGGCACCACGGTGTCCATGAATTTCTGGGGCTTTACGCCGGATATCCTCAAGGAAATCGAAGGAAGGTTCGCTTCGTTCCTGGCGGAGAACCTGCCCAAGAATCCCCTCAAGTGCGAATACTTCCTGCCCCTGATTCCCAACCAGCTGATCGCCGAGGGCAAGGCCAAGGTGCGGGTGCTGCCGTGCCCCGAAAAATGGTACGGCGTCACCTACCAGCCCGACATGCCCCAGGTACAGGCCGCTATCGCCCAGATGAAAAAGGACGGCCTGTATCCCCTGTCGCTGTGGAAATAAACGGTTCCTCTATATGAAAAAACCTTTCAGCCACGCCGCATTCGCGATTTCGACTGAAAGGTTTTTTATTACGTGTTCGCTTACACGCTCAGTTTCTTTTCCATGATCTGGGCGGTGACCACATACATGACCGCGGCGATCAGGAGCGAGATACCGCCCTGCACCAGCAAGGACGTGATTACGTTCGGGATGTTCTGGGTAGCAATCCCCACCAGCCAGCCAAAGGCCCAATTCAGCGCCAGGAAAATCACGAAGCTGATCACGCCGTTGAAGGATTTTCCGTTCAGCAGCGCGGCGCTGATCACGTCCGCCAGATACGCGGTCACGACGGTGCTGATCCAGCCCGCCAGCAGGCTGAAGGTGAAGGCGGCCAGAGCGTCGGCGGTCAAGGGGATTTCCTCATTGATCGACTTGATCACATCCTGCAACAACTGCCAGATTTGATTCAGCTGCCCCTGCTTCGCAAACAGCAGGGTAATGTCCAGTGCGCCCAGGGCGAAGTAGAACGCGCCGGTCACCAGGATGGACAGGCCGTTTTCCAGCACCTTCGCGCCTAAAATCTTATAGCAGCTGTTGGGCGTCATGAACAGCATGTAGCCCTGCTTGGTGTTCATATCCCGGTGCAGGGTAATCACGCTTTGCAGGCCGATAAACAGCACCCCGAAAACGGCCAGCAGCGTCAGGATGCCAATGGAAGCGGCCAACCCATCTTCTTTGTCCGTGTACAGGTTGAACAGGAACGCGGCCTCCGCCGCGGCGGTGATGCCCAGCAGGATCAGTTTGGTGATCCAGGTTTTCCGGAACTCATATTTCATCAGCTTGAACATGGTGTCAGCCCTCCGTATGTCCGTAGATTTGGCGGTAGCGGTCCGCCATGGAAACGCCCTGCTGGGTGCGCATTTCTTCCAGGTCCACGCACTCCACCAGCCTGCCTTCCTTGATGAACACCGCCCGGTCGGCGATGGCTTCCATTTCCTCCACCAGGTGGCTGGACAAAAGCAATAACTTATCCTCCGTGGCGTAGCTCAGGATGCAGGCGCGGATCTCGTCCCGGGCCAAGAGGTCGATGCCGTTGAAGGGCTCGTCCAGCATGTACACCTGGGCGTCCCGCGCCATGGTGACGGCGATTTTCAGCTTCGCCATCATACCGGAGGACAGCGCCTTGGTTTTCAGCTTTTCGGTCAGCTCCATCTGCTGAAGCAGTTTGAGATATTGGTCATAGGAAAAGTCCTCGAAGAAATCCTGGTAGTATTTGCCCACGTCCTTTACCGTCATCCAGGTATAGAAGTAAGGCTCGGTGGACATATAGGCCACGTACTTCCGGCTTTCGATGCTGACCGGCTCGCCGTTAAAGCACACCATGCCGTAGCTGGGCTTGAGCAGCCCCGCCGCCAGCTTCATCCAGGTGGTTTTGCCGCTGCCGTTGGGGCCCAGCATGGCGTACACGTGGCCCTTTTCCAGCTTCAAACTGATATGATCCACCGCTGTTTTCGCGCCAAAGGTTTTGGTTACTTCTTTGCTTTCCAGCATTGCTTATGCTTCCTCCTTTAATATCATCCGGGCCGCGCTCTCGGGCGTTTCCCCCAATTGCGCCATGCTCCGAAGAAAGTCCTGAATCGTCTGCCGGATGAACTGCTCACGCACCGCGGCGATAACCGCTTCATCCTCCGTCACGAAGGTGCCCATGCCCCGGCGGGTTTCGCACAGGTTCGCCCGTTCCAGCTCCTGATACACCCGTGCTGCCGTGTTGGGGTTGATGCCGTAGTTCAGCGCCAGGTCGCGGCCGCCCGGCAGTTTTGCTCCCGGCTTCCGCCTGCCGGTGATCACGTCCATTTCCAGCGCCCTGTGTTTCTTAGTGCACTATATGTATAGTACACTATAATTCTGGATTTGTCAATACATTTTTTGTTCTAAGTAAAAACTGATCTATTCAATCATGTTAATTTCTATACGTTTGTTGGAATAACACCGTGTAGGGGCGGATATGATCCGCCCGTGGAGCAAATCTTTACGCTTGCTGCATTTTTCCGCGTTGTCGCAATTCTGCAATGCGGGCGGATCATATCCGCCCCTACCATAAATTTGTATCCTTTCTACATACAATGAATGAATCAGTGGTTACCTAAGTTCTAAGTTCCAAGTTTTAAGTTCCAAGCGATCATGAAAACCACTTAATGGAAATTTGATACGATTGGCTTGGAACTTTGGGCTTGGAACTTAGAACGTAGAACTTGTAACTACTTTGAACTAATTCTCCCCAAACCCTTGATAAAACGGGAAAAGCGCTGTAAAATACATATAACTGGATTTTTGATCCGGTTGCCCGACGGAAGAAAAGGAGCGACGACAGATGGATCGCAAAGACGAAATCATCCAGATGCAGAACGAAATCATGCAGGGCCTGCTGAACCAGCGGATGCAGCTGCTGAGCGAAGATTTGTGGGGCATCAAGCCCGTATCCCTTCAGGACAACGAACCCACCGCGCCGATTTCCCCCGTTTTCCCCACCGCCGAGGCGGCTCCCACCGAAGCGCAGCAGGCGGAGCAGAAAGAGGAAGAAAAGAAGCAGGAAGAGGAAGCCCCCGCCGAAAGCATGGAGGATTTGAAGAAAGAGCTCCACGGATATATCGGCTTGGACACCATCAAAAGCGAAGTGGACAGCCTGATCAACTGGATCGAAATCTGCAAGGCACGGAAGGAGCACGATTTGCCCACCCCCGACCTGTCGCTGCACATGGTGTTTTCCGGCAACCCCGGCACGGGCAAAACCATGGTGGCCCGGCTCATGAGCCGCATTTACAAGAGCCTGGGCGTTCTCAGCAAGGGCCATCTGGTAGAGGTGGACCGCTCCGGACTGGTGGCAGGCTATGTGGGCCAAACCGCCATCAAGACCGACGAGGTGATCAAGAAAGCCATGGGCGGCGTACTGTTCATCGACGAAGCCTATGCCCTCACCAACCGGGGCGGCACGGACTACGGCCAGGAGGCAGTGGACACGCTGCTCAAAGCCATGGAGGACCACCGGGAGGATTTGGTGGTGATCGTGGCGGGGTACACGGAATTGATGAAGGCGTTCGTCCATTCCAATCCCGGCCTGGAAAGCCGCTTCAACCGGTTCATGTTCTTCCCGGATTACACCATCGACGAGATGGTGGGCATCTTCAATATGCGCTGCGGCAAGAGCGGCTACACCCTGGCGGAAGGCGCGGAGGATACCCTGCGGGACATCCTGACGGAAGAAAGCAAGGACGTGGAGAGCTTCGGCAACGCCCGCGGTGTACGCAACCTGTTTGAGCGTGCCATCGCCGCCCAGGCGGACCGCTTAGCCAAGGGCGAGGAGGAAATCAACAAGGATACCCTCATGCGCCTGAAATCAGAGGATCTTCGCGCCGCGCTGGAGGACAAGAAGGCCGAAGCGGGTGAAAAAGAAGAGGAAACCGGAAAGGAATTATAATCAATGAATATTGTTTGTTTGGATTTGGAGGGAGTTTTAGTTCCTGAAATCTGGATCGCGTTTTCCCAGGCCAGCGGCATCCCGGAGCTGCGCCGCACCACCCGGGACGAGCCGGACTATGACAAGCTGATGAAGTGGCGCATCGGCATTCTGAAGGAGCACGGCCTGGGCCTGAACGAAATCAAGCAGGTGATCGAGACAATCGACCCCATGCCCGGCGCGAAGGAATTTCTGGACGCACTGCGGGAGGAAACCCAGGTGCTGATCCTGAGCGACACCTTCACCCAGTTCGCTTCGCCCCTGATGAAGAAGCTGGGCTGGCCCACCATTTTCTGCAACACCCTGGAGGTCGCTCCGTCTGGCGAAGTGACTGGCTACAAAATGCGCGTAGCCCAGTCCAAGCTATCCACGGTGAAGGCGCTGCAGTCCGTGGGCTTTGACACCATCGCCGCGGGCGACAGCTTCAATGACCTGGCCATGATCCAGGCCAGCAAGGCGGGCTTCCTGTTCCGCAGCACGGAGCAGATCAAGAAGGATCATCCTGAGCTGCCCGCCTTCGAGGAATATGACGACCTGCTGGCCGCCATTCGCGCGGCGCTGTAAAGCAAAGGACACAAAAGCATGGGCATTGAACTTGTTATCAAAATCGGCTCCATGGCGCTGATCCGCCGGGAGGACAACGACATCGACTACAACATTTTCGCCCGCCTGAGCAGCGAGCTGCGCCCCGGGATGCTGCTGGTATCCTCCGGTGCCACGGAAATCGGGCGGCTGGACTACTACAAGCGTACCGGCTGCACCCTGACCGGTGACCCGGAGCAGAACAAAACGGATTACTCCGCCCAGGGCCAGGCCATCCTGATGGAAAACTACCGGCGGTTCGTCAAGCCCGAATACGGCATCCGCCAGGTGCTGGTGGAGCACAACCACTTTAACGACCCTCAGAAGCGCGCCCACCTGTACGGGCTGCTGCAGCGGGCGGCGGCGCAGCGGGCTATTCCCATCATCAACTACAACGACTGCGTGAGCGACGAGGAAAACCGCAAGATGGAGCTGGCCACGCTCCAGTCCCAGCACCCGGAAACCCAGGTGGTGGAATGCGTGGACAACGATGAAACGGCAGCGGTCATCGCCGAACTGGTACAGACGAAGAAGCTGATCCTGCTCACCTCCACCGACGGCATCTACGCCGACCCCAAGGACCCGGAAACGCTGGTGAAGGAAATCACCGCGCCCACCGCCGAAGCGCTGGAAAAGAGCATCCGCGAATGGCAGACCCACTGCGTCGGCGCGTCCCGGGCCGGGGCCAACGGCGCGGGCGCCAAGCTGGAATACGCCCTGCGCTGCGCCAAGACCGGCGTGGAGGTGCTCATCTCCCACGCCCGCAACCCCATTGCCAAGATCCTGTCCGGCGAAGCCAGAAGGACGAGGATTTGTATTGAATAGAAAGAGTACAGAGTACAGAGTTCAGATTCATTTGGTTTCGCAATTTACATACCCTCAAAATTGGCAAACAATATAATCTGAACTCTGAACTCTCGTACTGCGCTTTCCTGGCAAATGAACAACAACAGAAAGAGAGGCATTCCCATGATCGATCCGCGTTACGATACCCAATTGCTCATTGAAGGCCATGACCTGGACGAAGACGAGATCCGCGATTACTTCATCGAAAACCTGCCCGGCGACTGCCTGCTCGTGGTGGGCGACGACGAGCTGATCAAGATTCATTTCCACAGCAACGAACCCTGGAACGTGCTCAAATACTGCGCCACCCTGGGCGAAATCCACGACATCGTGGTGGAGGACATGGACCGCCAGGCCCGGGGCCTGCAAGGCTGACCTGCAATGAGCGCAGAAAAAACACGGCGTTTTTCCCCAGCGGAATAAGCCGTGTTTTTTTGCTTGACAGGCAGCGGAAAAACAGGTATAATGATCAGGCAATTTGAAAGGATTGCCTTGCCGGCGTGATGGAATTGGCAGACGTGACGGACTCAAAATCCGTTGAGCTAATCACTCGTGTGGGTTCGAGTCCCACCGCCGGCACTGAAAAAGAAGCCTCGATGCGGAGGCTTCTTTTTATTGGATGATCGCAGCAGATTCATACTGTTTTCTTACAAAAAGCATTATGAAAAAATTCCGCCCCCTTTTCGCCTTTCTCGGAAAGGGGATGGGGGGAAACCGCTCTTTGGGCTCCAAAGAGCGGTTTCCCCCAATTACGCCATTTTTCTCTTGGGCGGTTTCCAGCCAACCATCGCCTGCTGGCCCTCGGGGGTGACGGGCTTGATCCACTTGCCGCGGAACAGATGCACCTGCATCATCGCATACCGGATGGGCTCGTCAATATAGCAGCAGACGAACACCAGCAGCGTGGGCAGCTTCCACACCATGCCGGTCAGCCACACACAGGGAATCAGCATGGCCCACATGAACACAATCTCCAGGATGGTCCCGAAGGAAGCGTCGCCCGCGGCGCGGAAGGTGTCGTTCTGGGTCCAGTTGCCCATGCGGATAACGGCCACCACAGCGAAGATGGCGATCATGCCAAACGCGATGGAAAAGCTGTCGCCGCTCATGCCCATTATGTTCAGGATGGGCGTATGCAGCGCAATCAGCATCACCCCAACGAACGCGATGAACCCCTGGCACATATACACCAGCCGCCAGGCGCGCCGATACGCCACGTCGATATTTCCCGCGCCCACCTCCTTGCCCACCAGGATGGAGGCGGCGTTGGAGAACCCGGCAAAGAAGCCGATGATCAGTCCCTCCAGCGTACGGAATACCGCCAGCGCAGCGATGGCTTCCTCTGGCTGACGGCCCAGCACCACGTTGATGACCATGTTCCCCACGCCGATCAGGATTTCATTCATCAGAATCGGGAAGCACTTGCGGAAGTAGGAGCGGATCAAATCCTTGGTCCAGCGGAAATGGCGATGCACCGCGAAGAGATAGGGATGATGATTGCGGATCGCCAGCAGCGCCACCACGCCCGCGCTGACGCCCTGAGCGATCACAGTGGCCAGGGCCGCGCCCCGCACACCCATTTTCGGCGCGCCCAGGTTGCCGAAGATCAGCACCCAATTCAGGAAGATATTCACGCCCACCGCCATGAAGGAACCATACATGGGAATGGTGACCCGTTCCGTGCTGCGCAGCAGTGAGGCCATCGCCATCGTGAATACCATCAGCGGATAAGCAAAGCCCACTGTACGCAGGTATTCCACGCCGATTTTCCGGATGGGTTCCTTATCCGTGTACAGCCGCATCACGGTTTCCGGGAAAAACAGCGCCAGCGCGCCAAAAAGAACACCTACCGTCATCATGCAGGCCAGCGTCAGACCATAGGAGCGGTTGATGCCGTCGTCGTCCTTCGCGCCCCAATACTGGGAAAAGAACAGCATCCCGCCGCCCACAAAGCCCCAATAGCAGCTGAACATCAGGGAGGAAAACTGGGCGCACAGGCCTACCGCGCCGACTTCCGTCTTGCCCAGGGATGAAATCATCATCGTATCCACCATGGAGCCGGTGGTGGTGAGCAGGTTTTGCAGCGCCACAGGCACCGCGATCACCGCCACTTTTTTCAAAAAGTCTATCCAGTCAAACTTCCGCGCGTTCATGTTGTCCTCCGGTGCTTCCATCGTTTGGCACGCGCATCATTATAGCAGGATTCATCAAAAATGAAAAGAGGTTTTCTCCACAAAAAAGCGCCCGTTTCCGGTTCCGGAAAGGGCGCATTGACTTGAACGCTATGCCTCGTTCAGCTCCGACAGCGCGTCATAGCAAAAGCTCTCGGCCAGGCCATCATCGTAGCTCATGCCCAGCCCCGTTTCATAAGCGTTCAACGCGGCTTGAATCACCCTTTGATGGGAAGCGTCCATGTGCTTTAACGCCCATTCGCCGCCGTCCTTTTTGCTTAAAAACAGGTTTTCGCGCTGATAAGCGACAGCGCGGCAGAGGTTGAGAACATAATACACCGGTTTTTCATGCAGATGCTCCGCCGCATCCTGCACATCCTGCCGGATCGAGGAAAGCACGTCCTCGCGCTTCGGCCGGTCAAACACCCGCGGCACGCTGGGGCCATAGAGCGAAATGCCGAAAGCGTGCAGGGCCGCGATGTGGCAGATCAAATCGGGGTCTTCCCCGTGCATCCGGTCGCAGAAGCCGCGGGCGTCGCGCTCGTAAGCCCGCTGGTGATAATTGGAATAGTGCAGCTCAAAGGGCATGGGATAAGCGATTTTCCTGCAATACTTTTCCAGCACCACGCTCATCTCAAACCCTTCGGGCGGAGCTTCCGGAGCGAGGGAGTAGAGCAATTCAACCAGTTCAATTTTCTTTTCGATGGGGAGGCGCTTGCGCACAACCACCAGAAAATCAATGTCGCTGCGCTCCCACAGGAAGCACCTGGCGGCCAGCGAGCCATGCAGATATACGCCTACCAGATTGTCCTGCAGGATGTAGAGATACCGTTCCTTTACATACCGGATCAGATTCACCGCGTCGGAATAATTCTTCGGGGGAAGCACGCCGCCGTCCAGCAGCGCGCAGATGGCTTCGCACGCCTTCTGTTCGTCGGTTCCTTCGACGGTCAGAAACACAGGGTCGCTGCCCGTTATGCCCAGGCACAGGACGCCCAGCATGGATTTTCCGTTAAAATGGCGGTTCAGGTGCTCAAATTCGACGCGTGAAGAAAACTGGTTGGCTGTGTTCACCAGCCGCTCGCTTTGCTTTCTGCTCATCGGCGTCACGCCGGACAGGTTCAGCGCCTTTCTGATCATCTTTCCGTTCCCCAATCCTGTCTTTGGTTGTATCAGTCCCAGTCCCCTATTCCCTATTTCCTATTCCCTGATCAATTCCATCAGCCGCCGCATCCGGTGATTAGCGCCGGATTTGCCCACTGGCTTTTGCAGCATCTGGCCCAGCTCCTCCAGGGAAGCGTCCGGGCGCAGCATCCGCAGTCTGCCGATTTCCTGCAGATCCTGCGGCAGGCCGCTCAAGCTGTGCGCCAGAGAATATGCCACGATAGCCTGAGCCTGGGCTTCCCCGGCAGACAATTGTTTTTTCAGGTTCGCTTCATCACAGTTGCGGGCGCGGTTCGCCCGGTTCCGCGCGTCGCGGTTGATCCGGGTGTTTTCCATTTCAAGCAAAGCACGGTGCGCGCCCATCAGCGCCAGGCAGGCGACCACGTCGTCCCCCTTGCGCACATACACGATTTCCCCATCGCGTCGCTTGGCTGTTTTTCCTTCGATATTGCTTTTGGCCAGTATCTTGATCAGCGTATCGGACCGGGTGTCGGAGGAAACGAATTCCAAACGGTACTCCTGCTCGGGCGACGTAACGGAGCCTCCGCCCAGAAAAGACGCGCGGATGAATGACGCCCGGCAGCAGCGCCGGGTCATCGCGGCGCGTGGAACCCCCTTATAGACAAGCCCTGACTCCGACTCCTGAATCATGCGCAGGGCGATCAGCAGCCGCCTGCTGTCCGCCTCCGGCACGGTCAGGATGGAAAGCCGCCTGCCGCCCAAACGTTTATGGCGGTTGAATTCCAGCTGCGGCGTGATTTCCATGCGGCGCTTGAGCAGCAAAAAAATCCTTTTGGCCAGCGCGGGGTTTTCCGTTTCATATACCACCCGGACCTTGCCCCGCCCGGCCAGCCGCAGCGATGCGCAGCACTGGGTGAGCGCACTGAGTTCCGACAGCATACAGCAGGGCTTTTCAGGCTGAACGCGCAGCAATTCTTCCTTTACATCGCCGGAAAAGCTCATTTGTCCTCCCCCACGATGCGCACCTCAGGCTCCAGCATGACCCCGTATTTTTCCATCACGCGGGCCTGTACCTGCCGCATCAGTTCCAGAAAATCAGACGCAGTGGCCCCGCCCCGGTTGATCAGAAACCCGGCGTGCTTTTCGCTCACCTGCGCTCCGCCGACCGTCAGTCCCTTTAATCCTGCGCCTTCGATCAGCGCCCCGGCAAAATGGCCTGCGGGCCGCTTGAAAAAGGAACCGGCGCTGGGGTATTCCAGGGGCTGCTTCTCTTTCCGCCGCGCGGCAAAATCCCGCATGGCGGTTTCGATCTCTTTGGGGTCGCCGGGCGTTAAACGGAACTGCGCGCCCAGGATGATCCATTGCTCCTCCATCGCGCGGGTGTGGCGGTAGGAAAACGCCATTTCACTGCCCGGAATCTCGCGCACCGTCTCCCCATCCAACACCCGGACAAACTCCACGCGCTGCCCCAGCTCGCCGCCGTACGCTCCGGCGTTCATATACACGCCGCCGCCCACGGAACCGGGAATGCCCTGGGCGAATTCCAAACCCGTGAGAGACGCTTCCAGCGCTTGCCGTGCCAGCGTACTCAGCAGCGCGCCAGCCTGGGCATACAGGCAATCGTCTTTGCGTTCGATCGCGGAAAAGCCTTTCCCCAGACGAATCGCCAGTCCGCGGAAGCCGCCGTCCCGCACCAATACATTGGAACCGTTGCCCAGCAGCAGAACGGGGATCCGCGCTGCTTTAGCCTCCCGCATCATCAGCAGCAGTTCTTCTTCCGTCTGCGGCTCCGCAAAATAATCCGCCGGACCACCCACTCTCAAAGTGGTAAACTTATCCAAAGCTACACATGTTGATCCGTGTATCCCTTCATGTGTTTCGTTCAATCTTTCAAAAAAGTCCATTTTCGCTCATTCACCCGGCTCATTATATCAAAATTCCCGCCGCACTGCAAGTGCCGCGGGAACTATTTTATCATATTTTTTGCAGTTTTATACCATTTCCGACATTTTCGGAAGAACTGTTATTTTTCTCTTTCGTTCTTTGTGCATTCTGTCCATGCACGCAGAAGCGGAGTCCGGCCTCAGCAGGCGGGATACGCCAGCAGCGCGGCAGGCGCTTTGATTTGCAGATCGTATCCGTCAGCCGGCAGCAGCACAGAGCAGCCTGCGGGAACGGTCATTTCTCCGCCGTCCCAGGAGATATGGGACTCACGAACGGCGGTAAAGAATGCGAAGCGCCTCGGGTCGGCGGGCATGACGTTGTTGTAAGCGCACAGCCGGTCGAGGCAGAAATACTTTTCATTCAGCAGCCTGAACCGGCCGGGGCCGAACGGCACCTCCCGCACGGCATTGCCCTGATAGGCCAGGTCCACCACGTCGATGGCTTTGTCAATATGCAGCTCCCGGCGGTTGCCCTGGGCGTCCTTGCGGTCCCAATCGTAGAAGCGGTAGGTCACGTCGCTGGACTGCTGAATCTCGTACAGGATGATGCCTGCGCCGATGGCATGGACCGTTCCGGCGGGAATAAAGTAGGTCTGCCCCGCCCGGACCTTCACCTTCCGCAGCAGCGGCTCCACCGCCGCGCCTTCCTGGGAAGCCTTGCGCAGCGTTTCCTTGTCCGTGCCCGCCTGGACGCCGTAGACCAGCTCCGCACCGGGAGCGGCAAAGAGGATATGCCATGCTTCGGTCTTGCCCTGCTTGCCTTCCACCCGCGCGGCGTACGCATCGTCGGGGTGCACCTGCACGCTCAGCCTGTCCTTTGCGTCGATCAGCTTCAGCAGCAGCGGGAAGGGATGGGCAAAGCCGGGGCCGGTGAGCTTTTCGCCGTATGCTTCGATCAAATCGGTCAGCTTTCTGCCCTCCGGGTCGCGGCTTTCCAGGCCGGGAATCGCGCTGATTTCCAGACTTTCGCCGGTGTGGGCGTCGGGAATGTCCCGCCCGAACATCATCCGCAGGCCCTCGCCGCCCCAGGGGGTGGCGCTGCCGCAGCGGTACGCGGGCGACATCAGAATCGGAGCAAGGGGCATATTATTCTCCTCCTTTTATGGCATTAGGAGCAGTTCATTGAGTGAACAGAGTTCAGAGTACAGAGTTCAGTGAAAGATACCTGATTCATTTTTCGCTGATAGGCTGTATAATCTGCACTCTGAACTCTATACTCTGCACTCTCTGTGAATCATTCCACCGTTTTCGTGGCGATCACGTCCACGCCGGTGCCGCAGACGTCGGGGATCAGCACGTCGCCCGCGTGAATGGGCGCGGCAAAGGGCTTTTCCATCACGGCCTTCATGCAGTCGCCGATCAGCTTCTTGGGGATGGGGGTGCGGGTTTTGAGGCTGACGGGCATCTCCCGGTCCTTTACCGGGGCCACGGCGGTGACCATCCGCAGGGGAGCCACGCACTCCTGGCGGGCGTAGGCGTCGCCGCGCTTGCAGGTGTTGCCCGTGACCGAAATCACGTTTTCACCCTCGTGAACCACTTCCATCCGGCAGCCCACCGGGCAGTTGATGCAGGTGATGATTTCAGTTTCAGCCATGGTTCATTCCTCGACTTTCTTTCCGGCCAGCCGCACGATGGCGCGGGCAAAGATCCGGGCGCTCTTGAACAGCGATTCTTCGGTGATATATTCGTCGGCCTGGTGCGCCATTTCCGTTTCGCCGGGGAACAGCGCGCCGAAGGCCACGCCCTCCTCCAGGGACTGGGCGTAGGTGCCGCCGCCGATGGCGATGGTCTTCTTTTCGCCGCCGGTCACTTCGTGGTAGGCTTCCAGCAATTCCTGCACCAACTCGGTCTGGTCGCTGACAAAGTGGGGCGGCCGGGTGCCCGCGTCGGTGGCTTTCAGGAAATGGAGCCGCTGATTCAGCAATTCATACATCCGGTCAGGATGGAACAGGACGGGATAGCGCACGTCCATCACGGCCATCACGTGGCCGTGCTCGATTCGGATGATATCCAGGCTGCCCGTCAGGTGGCCGGAAATATCGTCCCGCATGGCGATGCCCAGGTTTTCGCCGTGGCATGTCATGCCGATGGCATCGGCCATTTCCAGCAGCGCGCCCTGAGCGCCCAGCTCCTTGAACACCAGCAGCATCTGACCGATGGCGTTGCGCCCGTGCTCCGGGAACGCGGCGTGGCCGGTGACGCCGGTGGTTTCGATGATCACCGCGCCGTTGCCCAGGGTGGTGCTCACCGGGAAGCCCAGCTTCCTGCCCGCTTCCTCGGCCTGCTTCGCGGTTTCCTCGTCGCCCTCCACCAGCGCGGAGGCGAAGCCCGGCACCACGTTGGTGCGCTCGCCCACCTGCATGGACAAAACCTGCAGGCCCTCTTTGCTCAGCTCGCCGTCAAACTGCACGTGGCTGCCGCCCTTTTCGATGTTGATGACGGGATAATC
The DNA here is from genome assembly GCA_900320085.1 of uncultured Eubacteriales bacterium. Taxonomy (GTDB): domain Bacteria; phylum Bacillota; class Clostridia; order Christensenellales; family Aristaeellaceae; genus RUG563. Next base: position 7,789 of record ONRC01000019.1, on the reverse strand, counting down.
CGCGTCGGGGCTGAACCCGGAGCGGGGCATTTCGGTCACCTTTTTATAGTACGCCATATCGGACGAGCCGCATTCCTCGTCGCAGCCCAGGATGAGCCGCACCTTGCGCCGCAGCGGGATGCCCGCTTCCTTCACCGCCCGCATGGCGTACAGCGCCGCCACCGCGGGCCCTTTGTCGTCGCTGGTGCCGCGGCCATAGATTTTGCCGTCCGCCCGTTCCGCACCGAAGGGTTCTTTCGTCCAGCCGTCCCCCACGGGCACCACGTCCAAGTGGGCCAGGATGGCCAGGGCGTCCCGGGTGCTGCCTTCGCCCAGATCGGCATGCCCGGCGTAGCCGTCAAAGATTTCAGTTTTGAGCCCGAATTTTTCGCAATCCGCCATGGCGGTGTCCAGCGCTTTGCGGGCTTCCACGCCAAAGGGCGCGCCGGATGCGGCTTCGCCCTTCACGCTGGGGATGCGCACCCACTTTTGCAGGGTTTCCAGCATTTCTTCTTTGTATTGCAGCAGCAGTTCTTCGATCTTGTCCATAAGAATTCTTTATTCCTCCTCCAGCGCCTTTCCCAAGCGCTTGATGCCTTCGGTCAGTTGACTGCGGGGACAGGCGAAGTTGATGCGCAGGAAACTCTCTCCCTCTTTGCCGAAGAAGGTGCCCATGGTGAAGGCCACCCCCGCCGCCTTGCATTTTTCTTTCAGCTGTTCGCAGGTCATGCCATACGCCCGCATGTCCGCCCAGGCCAGGTAGGTGGCCTCGATGGGCGATACCTTCGCTTTTGGCGCGTATTCCTTCATCAGGTCAAAGACCAGCTTGCGGCTTCCATCCAGGTATTCGATCAGCACGTCCAGCCAATCGTCAGAATCCGTGTACGCCGCCCGCGCCGCCAGCAGGGCGAAGGTGTTGCCGCAGGTGACGCCAGCGGCGGATAGCTCGTCCCGCAGGGCTTTGAGCATGTCCGGGTTTTTGCACACCATGGCCGCCTGCTGCAATCCCGCCACGTTAAAGGTTTTGCTGGCCGAGCAGAGCATCACGGCGCGCTTTTGCCCCTCCTGGACATTCAGGATGGACACGAACCGGCCCGGCTTATACACAAAGTCCGCATGGATTTCGTCGCACACGATGGGCACGCCGTACTTTTCCGCCAGGCGGCACAGGGCTGTCAATTCTTCTTCGCTCCACAGCCGGGAAACGGGATTGTGCGGGCTGCACAGCATCATCAGCTTCGCGCCGCTTTGCAGCGCTTTTTCCATGCCGTTCAGGTCGAGAGAATAGCGGCCCGTTTCCTCGTCCCGAATCAGGGACACGGGCATGACCTTGCGTTTATTCAATTCAATGGAAGAGTAAAAGGGACCGTACACCGGGGTCACGATGGCGACGCCCTCCCCTTCCTTGGTAAAGCAGCGCACACAGGCTTTCAGGCCCGTGATCACGCAGGGCAGCATCTGGGTTTCTCCCGGCTGAATGGTCAGGCCGTGCCGCCGCTGCCAGAAGCCGATCAGCGCTTCTTCGTCTTTTTTATTCTCGATGTTGTAGCCAAAGCAGGGATGCTTGGCCCGCTCCTGCAAAGCGGTTATAATAGCAGGCGAGCAGGGGAAATCCATATCCGCCACCCACAGGGGAACGCCGTTTTCATCCATGATCTCCCGGTCGTCCCACTTTTCGCAGTCCGTGTTCCGGCGGTCAATGATTTTGTCGAAATACGCCGCGTCAAACTTCATTTTGTTTTCCTCCCTGGGAGCGGATCACCCAGAATCCGCCGCTTTTTTCAATGGTATCCACTTCGTTGAAAACCGTTTTCAGGTATTTCAGCGCCGATTCCGCGCCCTGCTGTTTGCGGATGACCAGGTACAACTGACCCTTTTCCGTAAGCCTGTCGGCGCTGTCGGAAAACATTTTGTAAATCACCTGCTTGCCCGCCCGGATGGGGGGATTGGTGATGATGCAATCGAAGGAGCCGGGCACGTTTTCCAGCCCGTCGCTTTCCACGATTTGGACAGCCACCCCGTTGGCCTTCGCGTTCTTTTCGGACAGTTCCAGCGCCCGGCGGTTCACGTCGCTCATCACGATTTCACAGCCGGGATACGCCTTCCCCACACTCACGCCCACCGCGCCCCAGCCGCAGCCCAAATCGAGGACCCGGCCGTTCATTTCCTGCGGCAGGGCTTTGAGCAGCACCTGGGTGCCATAGTCCACTTCGCCCTTGGAAAACACCCCGGCGTCGGTGGTGAACCGCAGGGCATGACCCCGGTACGTCCATTCTGCCGTTTGGTACTTGTGCTCGCTGGTTGGGTCTGCGGAATAATAATGATCATTCATGTTGCAGTCCTGCCGCCGCGTACAGCGCGGCGATTTCGTTCTCTGTCAGTTCCCGGAAATCTCCGGGGGCAAGCGCTTCGTCCAGGGCAAGCGGCCCGAAAGACTGACGGTGCAGCGCAAGTACCGGCTTGCCCACCGCGCCGAACATGCGCTTGATCTGGTGATATTTTCCCTCCCGCACCGTCACCCGGCCCAGATTGGGCGAAAGAATATCCAGCTTTGCGGGCAGGCAGGTAAAATCCTTCAAGGGAATTCCAGTGGCAAAGGCATCTCTATCCTTTTCTTCCAGCGTTCCGTCCACCGTAGCAAGGTAGATTTTATCCACATGCCGCTCGGGAGCAATCAGCCGGTGAGCCAGCTCCCCGTCCGTGGTCAGGATCAGCAGACCGGTGGTGTCCTTGTCCAGCCGTCCCACGGGCATGCAGCCCAAAGACGTATACAGGGGCGGCAGCACATCCATCACCGTCTGCTGGCGGTTATCCTCCTTCGCGGTCAGCACACCGGCGGGCTTGTGCAGCATCAGATGCCGGGTCAGCCGCGTGTCCAGGCGCTTTCCGTCCAGCAGGATGTCCGCATCCTCCGCAACGGGAAACGCGGGGTTCTTCACCGCTTCGCCGTTCACCCGCACGCGGCCCGCTTTCAGCACGTCCCGCACGCCGCTGCGGGAGGCGATGCCCAGATGCGTCAGCAGTTTATCCAGCCGCATGTTCGCCCTTGTCCGTTTCAGCCTTGATCTCCGCCGGTTCTTCCTGCTTGGGTTCCGCGGGAGCTGCAGCAGGCTTTTCTTCTTCTTTGGTCAAGTCGTTTTCATGGCTGTGGGAATGGCGGGAGCGCATACACCGCGCCATCAGCGCAGCATTGCGGCACTTCCGCCAGATGCAAAGGGGCAGGTACAGCACCGCGAACACGGCCAGCAGCTCCAGCAGCACCAGCCGGGGGACGGGCTGGGTGACCAGGTTTCTCATCTGCGCCAACACCATATCGACGCTGAGGGAAAAGTTCACCCGGTCCATGGCGTACATCCCCAGCACTGTGCCGAAGCCCAGGATGGCGGGCAGGCTGAGCAGGAAATTCACGCAGGTATTGCCCAGCATTTCGCGGCGGTGCCTTTTGAGAATGTGGCGGGACCAATGCAGCGTTTTGCTCGTGCCGATGGAGCGCACAGGCAGGTATTCAAAGGGAAGATCGCGCCACCAGCCGTAGGCGAACAGCAGCCCGAACAGCAGGATCAAGCCGCCGATCAACCCCCAGGCCAGCGACACATTGCCCACGCCGTTTTCGGGATTGCCCGCCAAAAGCAAAGCCAGCCAGTGGATGGGCGCGTTGAACGTGGGCGCGTCCAGGATGGTGCGCAGCACGGTGAAATACACCACGCAGGCGATGAAGGGCAGGCCCCACAAAATGCCGCGCAGATAGCGCAGCAGGCCCGTTCTCAGCCAGCGGGAATAGGCCTTTGACTGCTTTTTGTCTTTGTCCGTATGCCGGTAATACACCCTGCGCACTTTCTGGCGGGCCCAGAAACGCATGGGGATCAGCAGGAAAATATACAGCGCGGCGCTCACGGCAGCCGCTCCGATCGTTGAAATCTTTTCTGCCGTGTCCGCAGAAAGCTTCAGCGCGGAATTTACTGCTTCTATTGAAAGAAGACGATTGAATCCCTGAGGAAGAAAAAAGACAGATGCGGCTACCGCCGCGCGAATCAGCAGCTGCACGAACGCCGCCTTGCTGATCTCATCGAAGTGCCGCCTCAGTCCTTTGCGCGTTACCTTGCCAATGGAAGTCCCGCTTCCGTTCTCATGCGCGCTCACGCTGTTCACCCGTCCTTTCACCGGCATTTTATCCTAATAGTATTCACCATCCTTTATTATACCGCAGCCTGAACATAATTGCAACTGACAATCCAAGGGTTTTTGCGGTTCAGGGCGCGGAGGCTGCATTGTATACACACAAACCGGGCAAGATGTGCTATACTGTGATGGCCGCAAATACGCGCGGCCCCGTCGGGGAACAATAACGCGGTATTCGGACGAAAGAATCGGGGTGAGGGTATGGAGCATCAGGAAGCGCTGACGGCTTACGCGCAGGCGGCGGCGAAAGAGCGGGAGGAGTATCTTCGGCAAAGCGCGGTCAGAAAAGCGAACGTCATCACGCGCGGCAAATCCCAGGCGGAACGGGAAGAATACCTCCGCAGCGACGCCTTCTCCACCCTGTTCTATCAGCAGAAACGCCGGGACAAGGCCTATCAGGCCCTGCTGCGCGGGGAACTGGTGATGGACTATCATCAAGAGGAATTCCGCGAGCTGCTTCCCCTGATCGAAAGCGAACTCAAACACGGAAACGAAATCGATCTGGCCTTCCTGCGGTCGGTGGAAAGCGCGCGGGTGACGCTGGGCCAGGCGCACAAGGCGCTGCGGATGCTGGAAAACCAGACGCCGCGCCAGTTTTTCCAGGCGCAGCAAAAGCGCCTGACGGACGAAGCGGACGCGCAGACGGAACGCTTCCTGCAAAAAGCGGGCTTCTCCCACATCGTGGACAAGGAGCACAAAAAGGGCAGCGTACTGCAATCTGTACTGGAAACGGAATTTGACAAGGGCCTGACCTCCGGCTGGGTGGAAAAGGCGTTCCATCCGAAGTCTTTGACGGGCGTGCTGCTGGAGGAAATCAACAAAGCCTATCCTGTGCTGGCGGCCTGCGGCAGCGTGTGCGCCCCGTCGGGCGACCGGATTTCCACGCTGATCAAAAGCGAAATCAACCGGGCCAAGTACGCCATTTTCGGCGAAATCAAGCGCCGCTTCCCGGAAAAACGCATCCGCCGATTGCTGCGCGGCAACGCCTCCATCCAGCATTTGCAGCGGCAGGCCGACGCCGCGCTGGCCCGGCAGAAGAAGCTGCACTCCGCGCTGCTCAACGCCATCCCCGAGCACTACCGGGATCTGTACCCCCTGGCCCGGGCCATGAAACGGCGGTTCATCCTGCATCTGGGCCCCACCAATTCCGGCAAGACCTACGAGGGCGTGCACCGCCTGCGGGGCGCGCGGAACGGGATTTATTTAGGGCCCTTGCGCCTGCTGGCGGCAGAGCAGTTTGAAAGCCTGAACATGGCGGACGTGCCCTGCTCGCTGGTCACGGGCGAAGAACAGATTCGGGTGCCCTTCAGCCGGGTGCAGTCCTCTACCGTGGAGATGGCCGATTTGAAAGCCCATTACGACGTGGCGGTGATCGACGAATGCCAGATGATCGCCGACCGAGACCGGGGCGGCGCCTGGACGGCGGCCATCCTGGGCCTGTGCGCCGACGAGATCCACGCCTGCGCCTCCCCCGACGCGGAAGGGCTGCTGACCCAGATGATCCAGGACTGCGGGGACGAGCTCTCCATCGTGCGCCACGAGCGCATGACGCCGCTGGAAGTGGAAAAGGAAGGCTTCCAGTTTCCCTCCTCCGTGCGGCCTGGCGACGCGCTGATCGTGTTTTCCAAGGCGCGGGTGCACGCCGTGGCGGCGGAATTGAAAAACAAAGGCTACCGGGTATCGCTGATTTACGGCGCGCTGCCGCCCGACGTGCGGCGCGACCAGGCCGAGCGCTTCCACCGGGGCGACACCGACGTGGTGGTGTCCACCGACGCCATCGCCATGGGTATGAACCTGCCCATCGAGCGGGTGGTGTTTCTGGAATCGGAGAAGTACGACGGCGACATCACCCGCACCCTCACCGACGCGGAAATCAAGCAAATCGCGGGCCGCGCCGGACGGTACGGGATTTACGACATCGGCTACGTGAACGCCTTCGGCTTTAAGGGGCTGGTATCCCGGGCGCTGAAAAAGCCCCTGTACCCGCTGACGGAGGCCATCATCCGCTTCCCGGAATCGCTGCTGGGCATTCCCCTGCCGCTGACTCAAATCCTGAATCAGTGGATCACCATGCAGGAAAAGAGCCATTTTTCCAAAGCCTCCACCATGCGCATGGAATCACTGGCGAAGATGATGGAAACGCCGCGCACGGACAAAGAGCTTTTATACCGCTTTATCTGCATCCCCTTCGACGAAACCGACCCCGACCTGCTGGCTCGTTGGAAGGCCATGTACCACGCCGAAGCGCACCAGGAGCACATCGAAGTGCTGCTGGAAATCCCCGGGCTGCTCAACCCCGAGGACTGCGGCATCGACATGCTGGACGGGCTGGAGGCGGACTACCGCCGGTGCGACCTGTATTATAATTACACCCGTCTGTTCCTGCCGGAGCCGGATAGTATCTTAGAGGAGATTCAGCGCCGCAAGAATTTGATCTCCCAGGGGATCATCCACATCCTGTCCACCCAGAAATTGCAGCAGAAAACCTGCCGCTCCTGCAAGCGTCGCCTGCCCTGGAACTGGCCCTATTCCCTCTGCGACGCCTGCTTTCGCAAGCGCTCCTTCCAGGGACGGGGCCGCGCGCCGTACTTTCCGGACAGCGCGGAGTGGGAGGAGTGATGAACGAAGAGTTCAGAATACAGAGTACAGATTTCAGATTGATTAGGCTTGATTATATCGTATTCTTGTCATCTTTTATCTGTACTCTGCACTCTGTACTCTGAACTCTCTGCCCGTTCTGCCGCTCAAATTCCACCAATTATTTTATTTTCCCCCTTGACAAACCGGGAAAGTCTGGTATAATACACTTGTTTCAAGCAGAAGCCGCCCGCTTCTCTCCGACGCGAATGATGTTTTGCGCGGGTCATGGCACTCTTTTTTGAGGATGTGTATGCATGGACGGGTGGCTTCACCCGTCCATTTTTGTGTGGACTCAATTGATTGGGAGGTGTATCGACCATAGCCGCAGAATTGCTCATCAACGAAGAAATCCGGGACCGTGAAGTGCGCGTCATTGGCGCGGACGGAGCGCAGCTGGGCATCATGCCCACGCGTAAGGCACTGGAGCTGGCCGAGGAAGCCGAATTGGATCTGGTCAAAATCGTGCCCACCGCGCAGCCGCCCGTCTGCAAGCTGATGGATTATGACAAGCACCGCTACGAAACCGCCAAGCGCGAACGCGAGATGCGCAAGAACCAGAAGGAACGCATCGTGTCCCTCAAAGAGGTTCAATTGTCCGTCACCATCGAGGAGAACGACGTGGCTGTGAAAGCCAAGAACGCCGTCAAGTTCCTGGAGGGCGGCGACAAGGTAAAGGTGAGCATCCGTTTCCGTGGCCGCCAGATCGCCCATAGCGACATCGGCATGAAAGTCATGCAGGAATTCGCCGAGCGCGTGAAGGACGTGTGCACCGTCGAACGCCGTCCCATGATTGAAGGGCGCAACATGATCATGATCTTAGCGCCCAAAGCGGAAAAAGCCAGCAAGGCTGACAAGGCCGCGAAAGCAGCCAAGGAAGAAGCCCCGCAGGCATAATCAACACTTTCCGGAAGGAGGAACTTATCCATGCCCAAGCAAAAGACCCACCGCGGCGCCGCCAAGCGTTTTAGCCTGACCAAGACCGGCAAGGTGA
>ONRC01000011.1 GCA_900320085.1 uncultured Eubacteriales bacterium | reverse complement strand
ACCTGCTTCTATTATAAGCAAAGGAGGCGTTCTTGTATCTTAAGTTTTTCCCTCTCACCACCTCTCGTGGTGGTTTTCTTTTTACACTAAAGTAGACAACAGAGGGACTGTTTCTTCGCGAACAGTCCCTCTCTCTTTTGATACTTGGATCAGAAAGATAAAACAATATGCCTTATTGCCTTTTCGTATATTTGGTTGTTAATGACTGATATCCGCTATTATTTCCCGAGTTATGGCGTTGATTAAGAGACTGCGGAAGCTATTCTTCCGATCCAACGGGTGTACGTTGACCAACCAAACCCGATCGTATACAATGCCCTCGAAAAGAAACAGTCTCAGATACTCTTTTGAAACAGCATAATCACCTATATTCATTTCCTTCATTTCCATTTCGATGAACCGCAGCATTTCGTCTTCATCCATTTCACCATTCAAAGGAATGAAGCTATAAAGATCGTATTCCGAAGGTTCACGCGGTATGTTATCTTTTATCAAGCGAAATAATGATTGATCCTCTACGGGCCAGAACATCACATCATTTCCGTATAATTGCAGCGTCTTGGCCAATTCGATTTGCCAATGTTCCCTCCCCTTTGTCATAGTCTCCAGTGCTTTCCAATACGCTGGAGGCGCAAAATCGTTTCCCCATATATCCGTTATCAACTGATCACACTTTTCAAACTGATAAGGCACATACGCCTTTAACCAATTCTCATCGTTTTTATCCCATGTGACTGTACTCCTGTAAGAAGGGTCTTCATGATAAGAATAATAGAAAAGCTTGCAGCTATCGTTTTTTACGAACAATATGCATTTATAATCCATGAAGATATTTGCAATAGAATGAATGGCATAAGTATGGTATACACAATCTGTTAAATCAATATTCTCCTTCACCAACTTTTCAGCTAATTCATTCAGTTTTTCATCTTCTAACGCTTCATATTGAAAAAGAGTAAGCGTGGCCAATTCTGCATTCATGTCAGAAGCCCAGTCAACATACGAAAGATGGTTTTGCAGCTTATGAATAATGTCGATATCCCAGAACTCTTTTGCATCCCCATAACTATGGGTATAGATATCAAATAATTCAGAAGAAGATATTGTTTCTCCATACGATACCTGAAAAAAGGATAATAATATCAAAAATACCATAAAAGCAACAAGATACACCTTGAGATTACTGCTTTTTTTGTTTCCCATCTGACGTCTTTCAATACATTTGGTTAGCGAAAACAATAAAGGATATCCTATTGTTCTTTTCATAATGATCCTCCCCGTAATTCAGATTCATCTTGTATTATAACACAGCCTACATTAAAAATGAGACTAATTCTATAAATTTTACATTTTTAATCACGACTCAGGGAATGATTGACAAACCCTTGAATTAAGGGTATTATAATAATAGAAGGAGGAGCAGTACCAATGACGAGAGAGTTCATCATACTTCCGTCCTTTTCGCTGAAGTGGAAGGGATTGGGATTGGATGACAACGATATGCGCCGCTTGGAAAACGAGCTGCTGGCTGATCCGCAGTTGGGGGATATCATGTCTGGCACTGGCGGCGTTCGGAAGATGCGGTTCGCATTTGAAAATCGTGGCAAGAGCGGCTCCGTTCGTGTGATTTATATCGACTTTGAAGTCTATGAGAAAATCTTTTTCATCAATGTATTTCAAAAGTCCGATAAGAGCAACCTGACGAGCGGAGAGAAAAACGAAGTGAAAAAGCTCGTGAAGCTCTTGGAGCTTTCCTTGGAAGGAGATGATTGATGTGAGTGAATTCTACGAGGGTATTGTCCAGGGATTGCAGGAAGCAATCGCCTATTCCAGGGGAGAAAATACCGACAAAGTAACCGTCCATCGTCTCACCTGCGAAAAAGTGCGTGAATTTACGCCCGAAGAAATCAAAAAAACCAGACTGGCGGCAAAAATGCCGCAGTGGATGTTTGCGCAGGTCATCGGCGTATCGCAAAAGTCTGTAGAAGCCTGGGAAGGCGGCAGAAGCCGCCCAGACGGCGCGGCACGGCGCATGATCGGACTTTTGAATGCCAATCCGCATTTCGCGGATGAAGCAGGAATTATTGTAAGATAAGGAAACGTTTCTTGGGATCAATTAACATGGCTTGGATGTAACGTCCAAGCCATTTTTGTTTGCATGAGTGCACGACAGAGCCGTGCTGTCAATACGCTATATCTGGAAAAACCATTCAATTCTCAACGAAGTCATGGCCAAATAATTCAATTTCATACTTATGAGATACCATATATGGTTGGAAAACTATGATTGATATCAATAATATGTGTATTATCTCGTATCACCCGCTAATTGGTATATATAATCCAAATCTGTTCATGAAAACTTTTTGAGCTTTTTGATTTTTCGGCAGCTCTATCGAACTTGAATGTTTGGATTTAGGTATCCATTCTTCTGGATTTACTGATTTCAAAGAACGTATTCATTTTTCGTTCTTCCTATTCAAAATTACAATTTTCCTTATTTTTTGATTATGTTTATCTTTTCCTATTTCATAATATCAAACGAGTAAATATTAAAGAGGTATCTGGAGGAGGAAATATCAACCGCTCTATGGAGCGCATTTTACTCAAAACGTGGTTCATTTGGATGGTGCTATGGATTGGCAAGCCCATGACACCTGAGGAATGATTCCAACAACTGCGCCATGTACCGCAGAAATCACTGGATAGAGCGTCTTACTACAGTTCTTAACCGCTACTTCCAAATATGGTGAATGACCGATAATACTTTTCAATCAGTCCACCTAACAATTCATTCACAACGTCCATCTGTCTTACGAATATGCCTTATGAAACACGCGGGCGTACATGCTGGAGATCCCGCCAAAAAAGAAAAAAAGGAGGAGGCCTGAAAAATGGGCAGAAAAGGATATGTGCTGACAGGATCAGACATATTTTCGCAAGGCAGACCCAATGGGTCCCGGATTTTCGCAGCCGGTCCCGCCGAATGGGAGAAGTTGTGTGCTGTGTTTTTCCAACGCTGATTGCGCGGAGGCAAAACAGGGCGGTTCCTCATGGGCTAACGCCTGGGGAGGAACATTTTCGGAGCTGATTTGCCATCAGCTCTGCAAGAACTGAAAAATAAAAGCAATCATTAGAATGGTGGTCTTGTTTATTATGAAGGATATAATCAAAAACGGATTTAGTTGTGGTTGCCAGTAAGCGAGCCGAAGGCTCGGTTACTGGCAACCACGGGAAATATACTTATCAAAACGGTTAAAAAAATTATTAGAAAGGTTAAAAAAAATCATAAAGGTTAAAGGGCGGGAGGTGCAGGAGGGCGTCAGCCCTCCTGCCGGCGGATTTTGTTTAAAATGCGTCAACACAGAAGAAACATTAATACATTTTAATCATCCAAATGCAGTCATTTTCTGCATACTAAATGCGGAGGTGGTTGCAAATGTCCAGAACCAGATCAATTCGACGCCAGATGGATCATATGCTCCGTGAAGCGCACCAGCGCGGCGGATCGAAACGCAGCGCAAAATTTGACAATCAAATGGCGAATCATATCTATGGTGATAAGCATTTTGAAGCATTAGAGGACGCTGCGCATCGACTGGCGGCGTTCTTAGAGACAAAAGGCGTGAAAATGCTCTATCAGGTCAAGGCGGAGCATATCAAGGGCTACCTGGACATGCGGGCAAAGACCTGCGGCCCTGAATCCATGAAAAAAGAAATTTCGTATGTCCGCAAGCTGGAGAGCCTTGCCCAATTTGTTTACAAAAGGTCCAATATTGATTGGGGCACAAAGGAGATCAAAAGTGCAGCCTATGAAGAAAAGGCTGCAAAACCCAAATTTGAAAAAAATAGGGTGATTGACCGTGATACAGCGACCAAAATCGCGGAGAACATCAAAAAATTCACCAAAACGAATACATGGAAAGCCGTACTGGCGAGTCAATGCCTGGGAACACGTGTGGATGAGTGCAGCCGGGTGCGAATCGAGAAATTTCAATTCCGGCCGGAAAAAGGCGATGCCTGCAATATATATGGGTTTGGCTACTATAAACTGCCGAAGGGCGGCCACGCAAAAGGCGACAGGGCCAGAGGGATCCCGATTCACAGTAAAGAGGATCGCGAATTGTTGCAAACGCTGTGTTCAGGAAGAACATCAGGCTATCTCATTGAGAACATGCGCAAACCCGGAGAACCTGTATCAGCCGAAGCCATCAACAAACAATTCCGAGATGCGCTCAAACGATTAGGGCTCTACGAGGAATACAAGGGGAACGCTCTGCACGCTGTGCGGAAAAATTTCGCGCAAGAGGTTTATGACCTCGAAAAAGGAAAAGGCAAAAATAAAAGAGAGGCTATGGACGCGACGCAGAACCAATTGGGGCATGGCAAAGGACGGAACCAGCGGCTGCAGGATACGTACATCCATAATCAGTGGTAATTAATCGAATTAATCCTATAAATATGTCTGATTAATGAAATTAATCTAATTAATTTCATTAATCAGTTTCGAGGGGTTCATATAAACATCAATATTGATTAACTATCTAAGGAGGTCTAAAAACTATGTCCAACACCATTGGTATTGCCATGAAAGACGAAAAAAGCAAAATTGAAATGATGGCAAAGCTTAAAACTATGCCTGGGGAAACGGATGCAGAACGGCTCGAATACTGCCTCAATGCAGGAATGCAATCGGCAAAACTGAACGGTAAATCTTATGAATCCATGGTGGATAAAGTGCGTATATTACAAGCTCGAACGCTCGATTTGCTCATTAACACGCTGACCACAGCAGATGTCGAACATGAAACCACATTGGCCGAAAAAGATCATGAAATTGTGGCATTAGAAGAAGAAATAAAGACTCTCCGGCAGGAAAAAACGAATGAATCCATGATGCTGGATAAGGCTCAAACTACTATTGATGCGCTGAACGAAAAGATTACTGCAATGGAAAAAGAGCTCAGTATGAAGGATGCGTTAATCGTTTCTCTCCAAGCTGCGCAAACGCAGTCCTCCTATGAAGCCGATATTCGTGCATGTCTCGAGGTAATTGAAGCACATCTGCAAAAAATGAGCGGTGAACAATTATCGTTTGTTTAATTTACAAAAAGGAAAGAATTACAACCGCTAGACACAGTGCAAAACAGAATATATATCTCGATACATATAATTATCGACATTTTCTTCAAATCAACTATATTTCTTGCATACTATCAGCGCAATCAACAGGGAAGATTGCCAAAAATAATGCAGGTACAGAATGATAAAGGAATGATTCAACATTTATCCTATTGATCTGTACCCCTGCTGGAGATGGAGGTTGACAATGGAGAAAACTCCAGGTTATACTAAAGAAGATCTCCAGAAGGTTGCGCAGGAAGCCGCAAGAAACGCTATTTTACAGGTTTTCGCAGCAACTGAGGTCATGGCTCTTGACAACCGCACAAATGATTCTGCGTGCATGCCGGAAGGAGAACCTACCGACATGGCAACGTACAAGGCAAAAATCGGCAACGAATGGGTGACCGGGAACAGTTTGCAGCAGTTGGTGGAGAATGCGTTAAAGAGGAAAGAAGCACACGACGCACAAGAGAAACAGACCCAAACGATAACAGTTGCCCAGTACTGCAACAAATTCATGAGAATCTACAAAAGCGGTGAAGCTGTCGCAAATAATACCAGGATCGGGTATATGGGGTATCTGAGGAACCACATTCTGCCGTTCATGGGGGAAATGAGCGTGGATGCTGTGACGGTTGACACGGTGCAAATGTACATCAATGAAAAATCGCAGCTGCTGGCAGCGGCAACCATAAAGAAACACATTGATTTCCTGTCGATGGTATTCGACTCCGCGCTGGAAGATGACATCATCCAGAAAAACCCGTTTAAAAGCAGCCGGATTACCGTGCATGGAAAAGATAGCGAACCTGTACTGGCATACACCGAAGATGAATTCAAGACGTTTGAAGAAAAAGTTTTGCACAATCTTACAGGCAGCACACTGCTGTTCGCGGCATTTACCCTGTATACCGGGATGCGGCTGGGCGAAATCTGCGCGCTGACCTGGGAGGATGTGGATCTGGAGAACGGCGTCATCCGTGTGTCAAAGTCCGTAGAGTGGCCTGCGAAGAACCAAGGAACGCTGAAAACCACAAAGACCCCCAATGGTATTCGCTGTATCGTCATTCTCCGCCAACTCCGGAAAATCCTGGAGAATGCCAAAAAAGATGGGCTGTACATCATTCATGGCGTACGCGCCCAGGGGGACCAGCCCGCATCCCATGAGGTGATGAAGCGTATGCGCGAGCGGATCAACAAAATCGCCGCGAAAAACGGCGTGGATTTTCATTTTGGAAATCGTCAGGGACGTCACACCATGGCAACCTTCATGAACAACGCCGAAATGGATGACAAGAGCATTACAGGACAAATTGGGCATTATGACATCAGCTTCACACAGAAGCAGTATATGAAATACCCAGATGAAACAGACACGGAGAGAGATGCTGAAACTGGAGGACTATTTATCCAGTTTTGAATACACGGATGAAAAAGAGAAAGCATAAGGAGAACCTTTTCAAGCTGGAAGAAAAGCCCAGAAAGACGGTAAAAAAGGCAAAAAATCGATGGGTTTGGAATCGGTTTGGAATGAAAAAAAGCGCTGGAAGCCTTATGCCATAAGGGTTTCAGCGTACCCCTTGGAATCAGTTTGGAATATTTGGGGCAAAAAAAGGACACTTAAGAAGGTTTTTGGCCCCAAAAAGGCAAGAAAAAAGTGAGTGCTTACAGCCATGAAAGCCTTGTAAACACTCACTTTTCTTCATTGGTGGCTCCGAACGGATTCGAACCATTGACACTCCGGGTATGAACCGAATGCTCTAGCCAGCTGAGCTACGGAGCCATGTTGGTTGCGGGGGAGGGACTTGAACCCTCGACCTCCGGGTTATGAGCCCGACGAGCTACCGAACTGCTCTACCCCGCGTCATGCGCACTTTCACAGTGCAGAAATTATAATACACCAATTTTAGCTCTTTGTCAATACCTTTTTTCAATTTATTAAATTGATAATTCATCAGCCTTGTGATATACTATAATCCCAGTGACTGGAAAACGGAGGTGAGGCGCGGTGGATTACGGCATGCTGTGCGCCCAGGCGCGGTCTCTGGCGGAGGCGGAGGGCTGGTATGTGGCCTTGATGGCAAACGCTTCAGCACTGCTGTGGGAAGCGCTGCTGGACATAAACTGGGCCGGATTCTATCTCGTCCGGAATGGCGCGCTGACGCTGGGCCCTTTCCAGGGGAAAGTGGCCTGCGTCCATATTCCCAGGGAGAAAGGCGTATGCGGCGCGGCCTACCGGGAAAACAGGACGATGCTGGTGCCGGATGTGCACGCGTTTCCCGGCCATATCGCCTGCGACAGCGCGTCCAACGCGGAAATCGTGATTCCTTTGCGGGATGAAGCAGGCGAAGTCAAAGCCGTGCTGGACATCGACAGCCCTGTTTTGAACCGCTTTACGGACGCGGATAGAGAAGGCTTAGAAGCGTTTGCCCGGGAAATCGAACGGGCCATGAAAGGATTGGAAGCATGAAAACGATTTATCTGGCGGGCGGCTGCTTCTGGGGCTGCCAAAAGTATTTTGACCTGATGGAGGGCGTTCAGGAAACCGAAGTGGGCTACGCCAACGGCCCCACGGGAAATCCCACCTATGAACAGGTGAAGCATCACGCGGGCCACGCGGAAACCGTGCGGGTAGTGTACGACCCCGCCGTGCTGCCGCTGACTGAACTGCTGCGGCGATATTTCCAGGTAATCGACCCTACGGCGGTGAACCACCAGGGCGAGGACTTCGGCGTCCAGTACCGCACCGGGATTTATTATGTGGAGGAAGAAGACGCGCCGGTTATCACAAATGCCCTGAATGAACTGGCAAAGCACTATGATAAGCCCCTGGCCGTCGAAAACAAGCCCTTGGAAAACTTCTACTCCGCCGAGGATTATCATCAAAAGTATCTGGAAAAGCACCCGGACGGCTACTGCCACATTCATTTTGACTGACCGGATTTCGAGGAGGAACAGTTCCATGAAACGATTAATCTGCGTCGTTCTGGCGCTTGCGCTGCTGCCCATCGCGGCCCTGGCCGACAGTCCGCTGCCCGAAAGCCTGACCCTGACTCCCGGCGACAGCATGCGCTTTGCCCTGCCCTTTAAGGGCTATTGGGACAGCGAGGACCCGGACGTGGCGTCCGCCGAAGGGAACATTGTCACCGCGTATGGGGAAGGCTTTACCGTGCTTTCGCTGGTCAGCCCAGAGGGCGATGAATTCCAGATGGAAGTGGAAGTGACCGCAGGGGGAAGCACAGCCATGCAGCCGGCGCAGGAAGCGGAAGTGGACGACTCCGTGCCCGCCCTCATCCGCAAGGCCATCGACATCGGCATCCAGGAATGGCAGGAAAACCTGGGCAGCGCCCTGCCCCGCAGCAATAACAACAAGCCCGCCAAGGGCAACAAGTATTGCGTCTGGTGGGGCTATGACTGCGGCTGGTGCGGCGCGTTCGCCAACTACTGCATGGACACCGCCGGCGTGCCGCTGGAGCCCTCGGACACCTATAAAAAATTAAAGCCCCTGGGCAACGGCGATCCCCATGGTGTGCGGGAGGCCGCCGTGCCCAAGCTGGACACCGGCTTTTCCAACATGGACCGGGTGACCCAGGACGACCCGCGCCCCGGCTATCTGGTGATCTACGGCCGCCGCGACAGCAAGAGCAGCAGCGGCAACCGGGTATCCGCCTACGCCTTCGTGCACGTGGGCATCGTGACGGCGGTGGAGGATCTGGGCGGGGGCAAATTCCTGATCTCCACTGTGGAGGGCAACCTGTCCAACCGCATCAAGCGCTTCACCTACGTCTACGATTCCAATTCCCCCGCCAACAAGGCCAAGCCGGATATCAAGGCCAACCTGAATATGTCCCCCGCCCCGGACAGCGTTCCCCGGGAGCCGGACATTCAGTATGAACCTCACCAGGATACCTGGTATGTGACCGAATTTTGCAGAACCTGGTATTAAACCTCAAAGAGAGCCGCAAAGAAAAGCGGCTTTTTTGATACGAAAAACAATAAGAATACATTGATAACTGCATAATATACATTGATATGCAGAATTATTCTTGACATTCTCTGTATAAATATGTATAATATGCGTACCCCTTTTCACATCCGATCAGGGGAGGAAAAGCAAAGGACAGACGGCGATGATCAAAGTATTCATTGACGGCGGGGCGGGCACCACGGGGCTGAACATCGTGGCCCGGCTGAGCCAGCGAAACGATATTCAGTTGATGACGCTCCCGGAGGAGACGCGGAAAGACCCCGCCGCCCGCAAGGACGCGCTGAACGCGGCGGACGTGGCGTTCCTGTGCCTGCCGGACGATGCGGCGCGGGAAGCGGCGGCGATGATCGAAAACAGCCACACCGCCGTCATCGACACCTCCACCGCCCACCGGACTTCTCCCGACTGGGTCTACGGCTTCCCGGAATTGAAGGGCCAGCGGGAAAAGATTCAGGCCAGCAAACGCATCGCCAATCCCGGCTGCCACGCCAGCGGGTTCATCGCGCTGGTGGCGCCGCTGGTGCAGAATAAGGCGATTGCCCCCGACGCGGCGCTGACCTGCTTTTCCCTCACCGGCTATTCCGGCGGCGGGAAAAAGATGATCGCGGAGTACGAGGGCGAGGGCAGAAGCCCGCTGCTTAGTGCGCCCCGGCAGTACGGCCTGAACCAGAAGCATAAGCACCTGCCGGAAATGAAAGCCGTCTGCGGCCTGGATACCGCTCCCATCTTTTGCCCCATCGTAGCCCCCTATTACGCGGGCATGGAGGTGACGGTGCCGCTGTTCGCTGGGCAGGCGAAGGCGTCCATGGAGGAAATCAAGGCCATTTACAAAGCGTATTACGCCCAGGGCGCGGTACATTTCGCGGAGGAAACGGGCGAAGGCAGCTTCCTGTCCGCCTGCGCCTTCGCGGGCCGGGACGATATGGAAATCACCGTGTCCGGCAACGAGGAACGCATCCTGCTCACCGCCCGGTTCGACAACCTGGGCAAAGGCGCCTGCGGCGCGGCCATCCAGAACATGAACCTGCTGATGGGCGCGGACGAGATGACGGGGCTGGTGGTGTAAGCCGTGAGCGAAGCAAGCATTCGGCCCATGACCGAGCAGGACTATGACGCGGTGCGTGCCCTGTGGCTCACCATCCGGGGCTTCGGCATCCGGGCGCTGGACGATTCCCGGGAGGACATCGTAAGATTCATCCGCCGCAACCCCACCACCAGCGTGGTGGCGGAGATGGACGGAAGCATCATCGGCTCCATCCTCTGCGGCTCCGACGGACGCCAGGGCGCGCTGTACCATGTGTGCGTGGCGAAGAACTACCGCAGGCAGGGCATCGGCACCCGCATGGTGGGCTACTGTATGCAGCAGCTAAAGGAAATGGGCATCAACAAGGTGGGCCTCATCGCCTTTACCAGCAACGAAGCGGGCAACGCCTTCTGGAACGGCATCGGATGGAAAAAGTCCGACGTCAATTATTATACGTTTACCCTGAATGAAGAAAACATTACCCAGTTTGTAGAGGGTGGAGTGTGAAGAGTGGAGTGTGGAGTGACAATAGAATTGACCGGAAGTAAGGCATTATTCCGCTCTTCAGACTAAACAAAACTCCACTCTCCACACTCCAAACTCCACACTGTATCCTGCGTTGAGACAAAGGAGAAAAACGATGAACATCAAGAAGGTTGCGGGCGGCGTGACCGCGCCGAAGGGCTTTCAGGCGGCGTGCTGCGCGGCGGGCATCAAATATAAAAACCGGACGGATATGGCGATGATCACCAGCGCCGTTCCCTGCGCCGTGGCGGGCACGTTTACCACCAACAAGGTCAAGGCCGCGCCGGTGCTGTGGGATATGGACGTGGTTTACAAAGAAAAAGCGGCCCAGGCTGTGGTGGTGAACGCGGGCATCGCCAACGCCGCCACCGGCAAAACGGGCCTGGACATTTGCGGGCAGACGGCGGCGTTTGCTTCCAACACCCTGGGCATCCCCGAAAAGCGGGTGCTGCTGGGTTCCACGGGGGTCATCGGCCCCAACCTGCCCATCGACCGCATTACGGCGGGCATCGCGGACATGGCGGCGAAGCTGTCCGATACCCTCGACGCGGGCACCGCGGCCAGCAAAGCCATCATGACCACCGACACGGTGAACAAGGAATTCGCCGTGGAATTTGCCTTGCCCGGGAAGGACGGAACCCCCGTCACCGTGCGCATGGGCGGCATGAGCAAGGGCTCTGGCATGATCCACCCCAACATGTGCACCATGCTGGGCTATATTACCACCGACTGTGCGATCGACCAGGCTCTGCTGCAAAAGGCGGTCAGCGCCGTTGTGGCGGATACCTTCAACATGATCTCTGTGGACGGCGACACCAGCACCAACGACACTCTTTTGGTGCTGGCTAACGGCCTGGCGGGCAACGCGCCTATCACAGAGGAAAACGAAAGCTATGCCATTTTCTGCGAAGCGCTGTTTTCCATCTGCCATGACCTGGCGGTGAAGATGGCGGGCGACGGCGAAGGGGCCACCCACCTATTGGAAATGCGGGTGTACAACGCCGACACGAAGGAGAACGCGAAAATCCTCGCCAAGTCCGTCATCGGCTCGTCGCTGGTGAAGGCCATGGTGTTCGGCAAGGACGCCAACTGCGGCCGCATCCTGTGCGCCTTGGGCTACGCCGGGCCGGACTTTGACCCGGCTGTCATAGAAGTGTATCTCCACGGGGAAAAGGACACGCTGTGCTTCTATAAGGACGGCTGCGTCCAGGCTTTCGACGAGGATCTGGCCCTGTCCATCCTCTCCGAACACGATGTGCGTTTCTCCTGCAATATGAACATGGGCGACGCGGAGGCGACGGCGTGGGGGTGCGACCTCACGTATGATTATGTGAAGATCAATGGAGATTATCGAACCTGATAAAGAGTACAGAGTTCAGAGTACAGATAAAGTTAGATGAACAAACTGAATCAACAATTGAAGTAATTGTTCAGTCGATACCTGATAAGGCACTGTAAATCACAAAGGATTCAGCCAATTGCAGGGGCGGATATGATCCGCCCGTCCTGTAAATCGTTGCGTTCCCTTCATCTGATCCGATTAAACAATTCTGGTTTACGGGCGGATGATATCCGCCCCTACAATCGTTGGTTTGTCTCGCTCTGCTCCGCTCAGGATGACAGTAAACCGTATTTGTCATTCTGAGCGAAGTGGAGCGAGAGCGGAACGGAGTCGAAGAATCTGAGAGATCATTCATGTACAGGCAATTGGATGACTGACTTGCGTAAAACATCGGAGGAAAACATGGACACAAACTTCTCCAACGCCCAGCGGGCGGAGGTATTGACCCAGGCGCTGCCGTACATCAAGCGGTACGTGGGCAAGATCGTGGTGGTGAAATACGGCGGCAACGCCATGGTGAACGAGCAGCTGAAACAGCAGGTGATGGAGGACATCGTGCTGCTGTGGCTGATCGGGGTGAAGGTGGTGCTGGTGCACGGCGGCGGGCCGGAAATCAGCGAGCTGATGAAGAAGCTGGGCAAGCAGCCCCAGTTCGTGGACGGCCTGCGGGTCACCGACCAGGAAACCGTGGACATCGTGCAGATGGTCTTAGCCGGCAAGGTGAACAAAACCCTGGTGAACCTGCTGGAAATGAAGGGCGGCCGGGCCGTGGGCCTGTCCGGCATGGACGGACGGCTGATCGAAGCGAAGATGAAGGACGAGCGCCTGGGCTTCGTGGGTGAGGTGACGAAAATCCACATCAGCCCGGTGACGGATTTGTTGGATAAGGGCTACATTCCGGTGGTGTCCACCGTGGGGTGCGACCGGCAGGGCAACGCCTACAACATCAACGGCGACACCGCCGCCGCCCATATCGCCGGGGCGCTGAACGCCGAGCGGCTGATCATGATGACGGACATCGCGGGCATCCTCCGGGACAAGGACGACCCCTCCACCCTGATCCCCGAAATCACCCTGAGCAAGGCGAAAGAGCTGTACGCTTCCGGGGTCATCTCCGGCGGCATGATCCCGAAGGTCGATTGCTGCGTGACAGCGCTGCACGCCGGGGTCAAGAACGTGGTCATCATGGACGGGCGGGTACCCCACTCCATCCTGATGGAGCTGCTCACCAACGAAGGCGCGGGCACCTGGATTCGGAGGGACGAAGCATGAGTATCAAAGAACTGGATACAACGTATGTAGCGGGCACCTATAAACGGTTTCCCCTGGAGATCGTCAGCGGGAAGGGCTCGCTGGTGTACGATGAAACCGGCAAGGAGTATATCGACCTGGGCAGCGGGATCGCCGTCACCAGCTTCGGCGTGGCGGATGAAATCTGGCAGCAGGCGGTGATTGACCAGATCGGCAAGGTGCAGCACATGTCCAACCTGTACTACACCGCGCCCTGCGCCAGGCTGGCAGAAATGCTGTGTAAGCGCACGGGGATGAAGAAGGTGTTCTTCTCCAATTCCGGCGCGGAAAGCAACGAGTGCGCCATCAAAGTGGCCAGGAAGTACGCCGCCGACACCCACGGCCCGGACTGCTTCACCATCGTGACGCTGAAAAACAGCTTCCATGGCCGCACCCTGACCACCCTTTCCGCCACCGGCCAGGAGCATTATCACGAGCTGTTCCAGCCCCTGACCCCGGGCTTTGCCCACGTGACCGCCGGGGACGTGGACGAACTAAAAGCGCTGTCTGAGCAAATCAAGATCGCGGGCATCCTGATCGAGTGCGTCCAGGGGGAGGGCGGCGTGGTGCCGCTGTCCAAGGAATACGTTCAGGCTGTGGCCGCGCTATGCAAAGAAAAGGACATCGTGTTCATGGTGGACGAGGTGCAGACCGGCAATGGCCGCACGGGACAACTCTACGCTTATATGAATTACGGCGTGCAGCCCGACGTGGTCTCCACCGCCAAGGGCCTGGCGGGGGGACTGCCGCTGGGGGCGACGCTGCTGGGAGAAAAAGTTCAAAATGTACTTGGTTACGGCGACCACGGTTCCACCTTCGGAGGCAATCCGGTCAGCTGCGCAGCGGCGCTGAGTGTGCTTTCCCGCATCGACGACGCCCTGCTTTCGGATGTCCGGGCAAAGAGCGCGTACCTGTTCGACACCTTCCGGGACGCGCCCGGCATCGAATCCGTGTCCGGCCTGGGCCTGATGATCGGCCTGAAAACCAAAAAGCCCGCGGGTCAGATCGTCGCCGCCTGCATGGAAAAGGGCGTGCTGTGCCTGACCGCCAAGGATAAGGTGCGCCTCCTGCCCGCCCTGAATATCCCCATGGATACATTGAAAAAAGCCGCGGAGGTCATCAAGTCCGTCTGCGCGGAAGGATAGTTGAATAAGGGCATACCAAAAGCCTTCCTCCCCTCACAGGCAATGTCATCCCGAGCGGAGTGGAGCAAGAGCGAAACGAAGTCGAGGGATCTGAGAGAAACATATTGAACCAAACAATTTGATAGCCAGCATTCAGGTCCCTCGGCTGCGGTTCGCGTCCCGCTCACCTTCGCTCGGGATGACATTGCTTCTTGGTTGATCATGTGGCTGTTGATTGTTTATGATTCATATGAGCGAAAGAAAGCCCGTGGAACACGTTCTGTTCCACGGGCTGTTTTATACTGCTTATTGTTTGGCGATGGCGATTTCGATGTTTTCCTTGCCCTCGCCCTCCACGGTGACGGTGGCGTCGGGGGAAGCAACTTCGCCGACAGTCGCCAGGGTTTCGCCGCAGATGTAGCTGACCCATTCCTCCGGCAGCGCGCCGCCGGTGATGGCGATGGTGATGCGGTCAGTGATGTTGTAGTTCTGGGCCTTGCGGGCGTCCTGGATGTTGCGCACGATGTCACGGGCCAGGCCCTCCTGGCGCAGTTCATCGGTGATGTTCAGGTCAAGGGACACCACCGCGCCGCTTTCGCTGACCACGTGCATGCCGGGCTTGGCGTTGTAGGAGATGAGCAGGATGTCTTCGTCAAAGGCCTGCTTTTCGCCGTTCAGGTCGAGGATGACCTTCCCGCCGTCCAAAGTGAATTTCCCGGTCTGCACCGCCTTGATGATGGCAGGGCGCTGGGCGGGATACTTCTGGCCGATGACGGGGAAGCAGGGCTTGTAGGACACGGTGGCGATGTGGTCCACGTCGTCCAGAATCTCCAGTTCCTTCACGTTCAATTCTTCCTTGATGATGTCCGCGAAGGAGGCGACCACCTGCGCGCCCGCCGGGTCGTTCAGCGCGATCTGCATGAGGCTCAAAGGCTGGCGGTTCTTCACCTTCTGCTTTTCGCGGATGGAACGGGTCAGGCGAATGACGCGCCGCACCAGCTCCACGTCAGCGATCAGTTTGTCGTCGGCGTAGGCTTCCGGGATGCTGGGCCAGTCGGCCAGATGCACAGATTCCTCGCCCGTCAGGATGCGGTACAGCTTTTCACTCAGGATGGGGGCCACGGGCGCGTAGAGCTTGATCAGGTTCACCAGGACGTAATACAGCGTGTCGTAAGCGGCTTGCTTGTCCTCGGTCATATCTGAGCCCCAGAAGCGGCGGCGGGAACGGCGGATGTACCAGTTGGTCAGGCCGTCCATGAGGGACACCAGCGGGGTCACGTAGCCGTCCACCTGGTAGGCGTCCATGGCTTCGCGGATGGTCTTTTCGGTCTGCTGTAATTTCGCCAAAATCCAGCGGTCCAGCTGATGGTCGGTCTGGGGCTCTTTCAGGCTGTCGGGATGATAGCCGTCCACGTTGGCGTAGGAGATGAAGAAGTTCGCCGCGTTCCACAGAGGGGCCACCAGCTGCTGGTATGCGTCCTTGAGGCCGTCGTCGTCAAACTTGAGGTCGCCCATGAGCATGGCGTTGCTCTGGTACAGGTACAGGCGGAAGGCGTCGGTACCGTAGCCGCGCATGAGCTCCATGGGGTCGGTGTAGTTCTTGGAGGACTTGGAGAGCTTCTTTCCGTCCTTGGCCAGCAGGGTGCCGTGCACGATGCAGTTTTTGAAGGCGGGGCGGCCAAACAGCGCCACGGCCATCACATGCATGTAATAGAACCAGCAGCGGATCTGGCCGGTGTATTCCACGATGAAGTCGCAGGGGAAATGGGTCTCGAACCAGTCCTTGTTTTCAAAGGGATAATGCTTCTGGGCGTAGGTGACGGAGCCGGATTCAAACCAGCAGTCCAGCACCTCGGGCACCCGGCGCATGGTGCCGCCGCATTTGCAGGGGAAGGTGACCTGGTCCATGTACTGGCGGTGCAGGTCGGTCAGCTCGATGCCGCTGACCTCCTTGATTTCCGCGATGCTGCCCAGCACCCGGCGTTCCTTGCAGCAGTCGCATTCCCAGATGGGGATGGGCGTGCTCCAGTAGCGGTTGCGGGAAATGTTCCAGTCCCGGGCGTTTTCCAGCCAGTTTCCGAACCGGCCGTGCTTGACCCCTTCGGGCACCCAGTTGATCTTTTCGTTTTCCTCAATGAGCTGGGGCTTGATCTTTTCGATGTTGAAGTACCAGGCGCTCATGGCCTTGTAAATCAGGGGGTTCTTGCAGCGCCAGCAGTGGGGATAGTTATGCACCAGACTGCCGTCGGCCACGGCCTTGTCGTTGGCGTAGAGGAAACGCACGATGATCGGGTTCATTTCGATCACGTTGCGGGTCTTGCTGTCCTCGAAGAAGTCGGTCACTTCCTCGGTGAAGTGGCCCTTGGCGTCCACGGGGTTCACCACGTCGGTGGGGATATTATTCTTGCGGCAGGTCCAGTAGTCGTCCTCGCCAAAGGCGGGGGCGGTATGCACGATGCCAACGCCCTCGGCGGCGTCCACATAATCCGCGGGGATGATGCGGAACGCGCCGTCCTTGCGCATGAAGGCGAAGTAAGGAAGCAGGGGCGTATACAGCTTGCCCAGCATGTCCTTGCCCTGCACGCGCTGGATGATGTTGGGCGTTTCGCCGAACACGTTCTTGAAGTTGGCCAGGGTGTTTTCGCAGGCCACGTAAATCTGCTCGCCCACGTCCACGTAAGCGTAGGTCAGGTTTTCATTCACGCTCAGTGCCAGGTTGGAGGGCAGCGTCCAGGGCGTGGTGGTCCAGGCCAGGTAATAAACGGGCTTGCCGTTCATTTCGGGCTCGGATTCGCTGCGGAACTTGGCGATGATCCAGCGGTCCTGCCGGGGCCGGGTGGAGTCCGATTCGCGGGTGTCCGAAATGGACAGACTGGTTTCGCAGTGCATGCAGTAGGGCGTGACACGGTAGCCGGAATAGATCAGGCCCTTGTCATAGCAGGTCTTGAAGGCCCACATGACGCTCTCCATGAACTGGGGGGTCATGGTCTTATAGGCGTGGTCATAGTCCACCCAGCGGGCCATCTGCTCAATGTACTCGCGCCAGGCTTCGTTGTTGCTGGATACGATTTCGCGGCATTCGTTGTTGAACGCGGCCATGCCCACGTGCATGCCCTTGAACTGGGGGAACCGGGCGGCTTCGTCGGAAGCGTTCTGCACCATGCGGTGCCACTTATCGTTGACCTTGCCCTCCACCTTGGCCGCCTCGTCGGCTGCTTCGATGCTGGTGGATTTTTCGATGATGCTCTTGTCCCCGATCTCCAGCAGCTTTTCGGCCTGGTTCTCGATGGGCAGGCCATGGCAGTCCCAGCCCCAGACCCGGGGAACGGAATTGCCCCGCATGGTCCAGTACCGGGCGATCATATCTTTAATAAACGAAACCAGCACCGTGCCATGGTGCGGTTTTCCCGTGGGGAAGGGCGGGCCGTCGTAGAACACGACCTCGCTGTTTTTCCCTTCCAGGGATTTTTCAAAGGTGTGGTTCTCCTTCCAGAAGGAAAGCACTTCCTCCTGGAGAGCGGATAAATTCAGTTTGCTGTCCAGCTCTTCGTACTTCAAGCTTACATCCCCTTCATTAGATGGTGCATCCTGACAATTATACTATATCAGCCGCGTAAAATCAACTGCGGCCTTGCCGGTTTTCTTTCTGTTCGGAAAATTTCGTTGCACTCAATTACCGGGCAGCAGATCCAGCACCGCCATGGCCTGGGCCACGGTGTCCACCCCGTGGAGGCTGATACCGTCGGGAGCCTTCACATGCTTTGCGCTGTCCCGGGGGCAGAGGATGTGGGTAAAGCCCAGCCGCTGGCATTCGGACACCCGGCGCTCCAGCTGGGAAATGGCGCGAACTTCGCCCGCCAGTCCCACTTCCCCCATCACCGCCCAGTCGCCGGGCACGGGCCTGTCCACATAGGAGGAAGCGACCGCCATACAGAAGGCCAGGTCGGCGGCGGGCTCGTTCAGGGACAGGCCGCCCGCCACATTGATATAAGCGTCCCGGTTGTACATTTTGAGCCTGGCCCGCTTTTCCATCACGGCCAGCAGCAGCATCACGCGGGAGGAATCCATGCCGTCCACCGTGCGGCGCGGCGCGGCCAGGAAGGACTGGGTCACCAGCGCTTGAATATCCACCAGCATGGGGCGGCTGCCCTCCATGCCGCAGAACACGCAGGAGCCGCTGGCCCCCTTTGCCCGCTGAGACAGCAGGGTTTCGGAGGCGTTCTGCACCGCCCGCATGCCCGTGCCGGTCATTTCAAAAATGCCCAGCTCGTTCACGGAACCGAAGCGGTTCTTCACCGCCCGCAGCAGGCGGTATTCGTGCTGGTGGTCGCCCTCGAAATACAGCACTACGTCCACCATGTGCTCCAGCACCCGGGGCCCGGCCAGGGAGCCTTCCTTGGTCACGTGACCCACCAGGAAAATGGCGCAGCCCTCGGTCTTGGCGTAGCGCATCAGCAACGACGCGCTTTCCCTGACCTGGCTCACGCTGCCCGGCGCGCTGCCCATCTCGGGACGGTACATGGTCTGGATGGAGTCGATCACGCAGAAGTCCGGCGCCACGGCGCGGAGCTTTTCCTCAACCTGGTCCATGGCGTTTTCGGTCAGCACGATCATGTCGCTGTCCGCCACGCCCAGGCGCTGGGCCCGCAGCTTGATCTGCCGGGCGCTTTCCTCGCCGCTGACGTACAGCACGCGCTTGCCCGTCCGGCACAAATGATGGCACACCTGCAAAAGCAGGGTGGATTTGCCGATGCCCGGATCCCCGCCCACCAGCATCAGCGCCCCTTCCACGATGCCGCCGCCCAGCACCCGGTCCAGCTCCGGCAGGCCGGAGGAAATGTATACCTGGGTTCCGGTTTCAATGTCCTTTAAGGGTTTGGCGCTGCTGCCTGTGCCGCCGCGCTGCTTGTAGGCTTTCGGCGCGGCTTCCTCCGGCGCGGCCAGGATCTCCTCCATGGTGTTCCACGCCCCGCACTCCGGGCATTTGCCCATCCATCGGGGATTCTCGTAGCCGCAGGCGCTGCACTGGTAGCTGGTCTTTTTTTTCGGCATGGTCGTGTCTCCGTTCTTCGTCCGTATTCCGCTCATCATTATAGCATATTCTGTCTGTTCCCGCCATAGGAACCTTTCGCGCGAAATGGCTAAAAGGGCGCTTTATATCACTAACAGATTCTCCAAAAGCCTTCCCCTCGCAGGGGAAGGTGGGCCGCGCGGAACCAATCATAAAAGAGAAATCCAGCGTTTTCGCGCGGCTCGGATGAGGTGAACCCACCCGACAATATATGAACATGCAACAGGGAGGAGCACCTCATCCGTCAGGCGCGAATTGACTGGAGCACACTTTCCGTCTTGGTTCCGCGCCTGACACCTTCCCCTGTGAGGGGAAGGCTTTTTGGAAGAATGTTTGTGATTTAAAGTCTTCTTTATTTCTGAACAATGCCAGTACAGCCGCAATCGTAAATTCTGTTTTTCCCGCGGTTTTCCGATTGCGGAAAGGGAAATTTTCATATATAATAGGAGCATTGGAACAGAAAGGAGAATGTCGTGAGCAAATCTCATGATCCTCTTTTTGCGGAGGAAAGGCGAAAGCATCCGCTGATCGGCTTTTTTCTGCTATTGATTCTATTGATCATTGCCACGATGGCGGTAGTGAACGGTATCAACAACAGCCGCATCAATCTGCTGCGGGAAACGGTGACGGTGGCGAACCTGCCCTCCTCCCTGGAAAATTTCCGTATCCTGCATATCAGCGACCTGCACGGCCTGTACTTCGGCCAGCACCAGGAGCAGTTAAAGGCGGCGTTGGGCAGCGCGCGGTATGACATCGTGTGCGTCACCGGCGACATCACCGGGCCGGACGGCGATATGGGCGCGTTCCTGGAAATGATGAAGCTGTTCAAGGACAAGCCCGTGTACTTTATCCCCGGCGACGAGGACCCTACTCCCCTGGTTTCCACCCCCCACGGCAGCGCGGACGCCCGGGCGGATTACATCGTTCAGGCGGAACAGGCAGGGGCCACTTACCTGGACGCGCCCATGAAAATCACCCGCGGCAGGCATACCCTATGGCTGGCCCCGGAATGGATTTACACGCTGGATTACGACGCGGCGGAAACTGCGTATTACAAGCGGCTGTCCGAGCTGAAAGCGGAGGACCCGTCCCCCGAGCGCGAGGCCGCGCTGGTCGCCGTCAATTACCAAATCAACCAATTGATCCGTATCCGTCAGGTGCGCCGGGAAACGCTGGAAACAGACGTGCACATCGCCCTGACCCACCATCCTCTGCTGCCCACGGCGATGGAGGCCCTGCGGGAATGGACGGCGTCGGACAACGACAGCTACATCCGCGCCATTTCCCTGGTGCTGGCGGGGCACTGCGTGGGCGGGCAATGGCGCATTCCCGGCATCGGCGCCGTGCGCGCGCCGCTGTCCGCCGGGACAGGGAACAACGGCTGGTTCCCGGGCGACGACGCGGTCATCGGCCTGCACAACATGATGGGTATTCCTCAATACATCAGCCCCGGCCTGGGTACCTCCGCGGCGATCGACCTGCCCCCCATCCGCATTTTCAACACCCCCGCCGTCACGATTCTGACACTGACGGGGAGGCTGACGAAGTAGTTTTCAGAGTGCAGATGAAGTCAGCCTGTGATATAACGGTGGATGTCTATGATTGACATAATGATCTGGACTCTGAACTCTGCACTCTCCGGTTCATGCTTCTGTCCTGGCAGTTGACTGAATAACCTATACCACCATAGAAAAAGGATGTGCGATACACGATGGCGAAGAGCGACATTTGGAACCGGGAACTGAGCTGGCTGAATTTCAACCGCCGGGTGCTGGAGGAAGCGGCAAATCCCGACAATCCGCTGCTGGAGCGGGGAAAGTTCATCTCCATCTGCTCCAGCAACCTGGACGAGTTTTTCATGGTGCGGGTGGGTTCGCTGGTGCGGGCGGCCATGGCGGGTGATAAAAAGAAAGACCCCTCCGACCTGACGCCCCGGGAACAATTGGACGCGATTTTTCCCGCCGTACAGGAGCAGGTGGCCCGGCAGTATGAGCTGCTGAACGCGGAATACCTGCCCACCCTGGCCGACGCGGGAATCCATTTCCAGCGCATCGACGGGCTGAACAAGGAGCAGCGGGAATGGCTGGGCCATTACTTTGACGAATCGGTACAGCCGCTTCTGACGCCCCGCGCCATTGACGATCGGCGCCCCTTCCCGCTTCTGTCCGCCAAGGTGATCCACCTGGCGCTGCTGTTGCCCCCCAGCGTGCGGGGCGGCAACACGCCGCGTATGGCGCTGCTTCACGTGCCCACCTCCCTGCCCCGGGTGACGCTGCTGCCCATGGGCCGGGGCAAGGCCCGGGGCGTGCTGCTGGAGGACGTGATCGCCCAGTACGCCCACCGCATGTTCGGCAAGACCCACCCCCTGGCCATCATGCCCTTCCGCATCACCCGGAACACGGACTTTATCTACAACGATTCCGACGCCGACGCCCTCATTACCGAAATGAAGAAGAACCTGAAAAAGCGGAAATGGGGCCGGGTGGTGCGGCTGGAGGTGCCCGTGGGCAGCGACCCGCGGCTGCTGACCCGCATCAAGAAATACCTGGACGTGGCGGAGGAAGGCGTGGTCGCCGTGCCGGGGCCGCTGAACCTGGACTATTTCATGAAGCAGATTTCCTCCCTGCCGGGCTTTGACGAGCTGCGCTTCCCCCCCTTCACCCCCCGCATCGACGAGCGCTTCCGCCAGGAGGGCTCCATCTTCCGGGTCATCCGGGGCGGCGATATTCTGCTGAACCACCCTTACGACAGCTTCGACCCCGTGGTGCGCTTCATCTGCGAAGCGGCGGACGACCCCAATGTCATGGCCATCAAACAGACCCTCTACCGCGTCAGCGGCAAGTCGCCCATCGTGGCGGCGCTGATCCGCGCCGGGCAGCAGGGCAAGCAGGTGACGGTGCTGGTGGAGGTGCGCGCCCGCTTCGACGAGGAAAACAACATCAACTGGTGCCAGGCGCTGGAAAAGGCGGGGTGCCACGTGTTCTACGGGGTGCCCAAGCTGAAAACCCACAGCAAGATCACGCTGGTGGTGCGCAAAGAGGCCGACGGCCTGCGTCGCTACGTGCACCTGGCCACCGGCAACTACAACGACGTGACCGCGAAGCTCTACACCGACATGGGCCTGATGACCTGCGACGACATCATCGGCCGCGACGCGGGCAATTTCTTCAACATGGTCACGGGCTACGGCGAAACCGTGGAGATGGAAAAGCTCGTCGCTGCCCCCGCCTTCCTGCGCAAGGAAATCAAGCGCCTCATCAAGCGGGAGATCGAGCATGCCGAAGCCGGCCTGCCCGCCCGCATCACCGCCAAGATCAACGCCCTGGTGGACCCAAAGATCATCAAGCTCCTCTACAAAGCCGCCGACGCGGGCGTGGAAATCGACCTGATCGTACGCGGCATCTGCTGCCTCAAAACCGGCGGGCGGGACAACCTGCGGGTGCGCTCCATTGTGGGCCGTCTGCTGGAGCATACCCGCGCCTTCGTCTTCGAGAACGGCGGCGAAAAGGAAGTCTACCTCTCCTCCGCCGACTGGATGCCCCGCAACCTGGACAAGCGCGTGGAGCTCATGTTCCCCATCGAAGACCCCGCCCTGCAAAACCGCATCATCGCTTCCCTCCAGGATGAGCTGAACGACAACATGAAGGCCTGGGAAATGAAAAAGAGCGGCCGCTACAAGCGCGTCAAGCGGGAAGAGCCCCTGCTCAACGCTCAGGAAGCCCGCATTCTCGGCCCCGCCGAAATCGCCGCGCCGGTGGAGTGACAGGAGAAGTACGCTGGGGGAACCGCTCTTTGGAAACCTCATCCGGCGCTGCGCGCCACCTTCCCCTAATAGGGGAAGGCTCAGAGCGGTCCCCCCAGACCCCCTTCCGAGAAAGCTATTATCAGGGTTATCAATTCAAATATAATTGCCAATCTATTATGGAGGAATGAACAGGTGTATCAGCCGGAAGAAATCAAGCAAATCGTCGCGCCGATTGCCGCGCGGTACGGCGTAAAGCGTCTGTACCTGTTCGGTTCCTATGCCCGGGGCGATAATTCTGAAAGCAGCGATATTGATTTTCGGATCGAAAAAGGCCGGGTAAAGGGGCTGCAAATGGCTTTCCTGCATGATGAATTGGAGGACGCGCTGCATCGTCCTGTGGATTTGCTGTCCACAGGCGCGCTGAACGAAGCCTTCCTTGCTTCCATCCGAAAGGAGGAAAAGCTGCTCTATGAGCAATCCTGACCGGGACCGGAATATCCTGCGGCATGCTGATTTACTGCGACCAGGCGGAGGCGACGATCGCCCGGTTCGGCAATGATTTTTCCATCTTTTCAGCCGATACGGTGTACCAAAACGCGGCTGCAATGTGTCTGCTCCAGATCGACGAGCTGTCGGGGCACTTATCCGAGCGCTTCAAAGCCGACCACAGCCAGCAGCCCTGGCGGCAAATCAAAGGCTTGCGGAACATTATCGCCCATCATTACGGCGCGGTTGACGCGGAAACCACCTGGGAAATTCTCCAGGATGACCTTCCGTCTTTGCGTGCTTTTTGTGAAAAGATACTTTCCGAGGAGATGACCGAATGAATCCATCCCGCCGACGGGATCAAACGCCGCTGTATCTGATCGGGGCCATGTGCCTGATGTGGGCGCTGCTGCACACGGTGCTGGGCACCAGCTTTTTTGGCCCAACGCCCTACAACACCTACACCCGGCAGGCGCTGGCCTGGCGGCAGGGGCTTTTGCATCTGCCAGAGGACGTGCCGCACCTGGAACTGGCGATCTTTGAGGGCGAGTATTACGTGTCCTTCCCGCCGCTCCCCTCGGTCATCCTGCTGCCGCTGACCTGTCTTTTTGGCATGGCCACCCCGGACGCGCTGCTGGTGAAGCTCTACGCCCTGGGCGCGTGCGTGCTGATGTACTACGCCCTCAAACGCGCGGGATACGAGCGCGTTTCCGCGGCGGCATTGGCGTTCCTCATCTGCTTTTCCTCGTCGCTGCTGCCGCTGACGCTGGACGGCGCGGTGTGGTATCACGCCCAGGTGCTGGCCTTTTTCCTCACCATGGCGGCGGTGTGCCTGCTGACCATGGACCGGCCCACCCTGGCCCTGCTGTGCTACGCCCTGTCCGTGGCCTGCCGCCCCTTCAACGCGCTGTACGGCCTGTCGCTGTTTTTCACCTGGTTCAGCCTGTCCCGTCAGGCGGGATTTTCCTGGAAAAACGCGGCCAAGCCCCTGATCCCCGGCGTGTGCCTGGGACTGCTGGTGGCCTTCGGGATCGGCGCCTACAACTTCGCCCGGTTCGGGAACCCGCTGGAATTCGGCCACAACTATCTGCCGGAATTTTCCTTCCAGGGCGGCATCCAGTTTTCCATCCGCCATGTGGGCAACCACCTGAAAACCTTCCTGTGGGGGCTGCCAATTTCCTGGGAAAACGGGGCTGCGCAGATTCCCAGGTTCGGCTATTCCATGCTGCTGGCCTGTCCGACGCTCCTTTTGATGCTGATTCAGGGCGTGATCGACCTGGTCAAAAGGCAAGCCAGCGCCGAAAAAGCCGTGGTGGTGTTCACCTGCCTGCTGCATGCCTTTTTCCTTATGTTCCACCGCACCATGGGCGGTTTCCAGCTGGGCGCGCGCTACGCCGTGGACTTGATTCCCTACACCTTCCTGTTCCTGCTTTTGACG
This sequence comes from uncultured Eubacteriales bacterium, assembly GCA_900320085.1. Taxonomy (GTDB): domain Bacteria; phylum Bacillota; class Clostridia; order Christensenellales; family Aristaeellaceae; genus RUG563. Next base: position 25,032 of record ONRC01000011.1, on the reverse strand, counting down.
CCCGAAAAGAAGCGGGTGCACGGGGCGGAATGGGCGCTGCTGGGGGCATGCTTCCTGTTCACCTTCTATGCGGTCACGCTGGTGCATATTTGATGGGAAAGGGGCAATTCAATATGGATCACGCGGAGGAAGCGCAGCGGCTGTTCCTGGAGGGCTACAACTGCGCCCAGGCGGTGTTCTGCGCGTTCTGCGATGAAACCGGGCTGGACATTGACACTGCGGCACGGATGGTTTCCTCCTTCGGCGGTGGGATGGGCCGACTGCGGGAGGTCTGCGGCACGGTCAGCGGCGCGCTGCTGGCGCTGGGTATCCTGCGGGGCTATGCCGACCCGACAGACCCGGAGCTGAAAAAAGCCCACTACCATCTGGTGCAGGAATATGCCCGCCGCTTCCGGGAAAAGAACGGAACCATCGTCTGCCGGGAGCTGCTGAAGAATGTGCCGGTGACGCCCGGGGACACCCCGGAAAAACGCACCCCGGAATTCTACGCCCGCCGTCCCTGCCTGCGGCTGGCGGGCGAAGCCGCGGCGATCCTGGATGAAATGCTTGCTGAATATCGCTGATACTATTTGTCTTGTATACTATCCATGGTGACGTTCTCATGGGTGAATTTACGACCAGCGCAGAGGATACGCCGGGGACTGAGCGCTCCCAGACCTGCGGAAATGGGGGCATCCCTTGCATCCCAGCAAACGATAGAGCAATATCCATATCAGGCAGACATGCCCGATTGAGCGGATCACACAGACCCTCGTCCTGTCGCGGCCATTCACCGCATAAGCCCTCATTTGTCAAGGGGTAAAATGATATAGGCAAAAAAGCCCGCAATTCTGACTGCCGTCAGAATTGCGGGCTTTTTGTTCTTTACCGTTTCCGGTTCATATTCACCAGGTTTTGAGCGTGGCTTCATCCTCTCCGTCCCGGACACAGGGTGCCAACCACCCGGCGATACTCGTCCTTTTCCATATAGGTGACCAGTACCAGCAGCTGATCATTCACCTCCACGTCAATCGGGCACGTATGCACGGTCGCCTGGCACCCTGATGCATTTGCAGACTGCAGGCCATATCGTCAGAACGATATGGCCTGTTGCCTTTCTTATGTTAATTACCTCTTGTCTTTTTTCTTTTTGCTGTATACCACCACGCCGCACACGGCCCCTGCGCCTGCCAGTGCCATGACTGCCCACAGCCACAGGTTAGCGCTGTCGCCCGTCCTGGGCACCTTGTAGTTGACGATCGTTCCGCCATTGTAACAGCGATCCGTCTCGCCCGCATGGGCCCCTACGTTTTCATACCGCACCTTGTACCCTTCCGGTACGTTTTCAAGGATATAGTAATCCGCGTCCGTGGCAAACCAGGCTTCATAGTACCATTCGTTCTCTGAAATGACTTTCTTGTCGAATTTCTTATGCGCCACGGTTCCATCCGGCTTATACAGCACCCAGTCTATACTGTCTCCATGCTCGCCCTGCCAGATCTTGGTGAACGTGAACTTGAAGTAGTAGGGTACAGGCGTCGGCTTCGGCTTCGATTCATGCGTGTTCTTGATCTCAAAGCCTTTCTCTGCGCTGCCGGTTATCACAGGCATATCATAGTCTGCAACCGGTTTTTCTCTTACCGTATACGTGATCTTTTTACCGTCCGCGTACACAGGCAGCTCTTCAAAGGTGTATGCCCAGCCGTCCTTCGCGGTGATCCTCTGCTCTGCCACCACTTCGCCGCTGGCCAGCAGGCTCACCGTAATGCTTGCGGGCCGCACCTGATCTTCGTCATTGTTGTCATTCCAGACCTTGGTTACGGGAATCTCGGTGACCTCCGGCTTGTAGCTGTTTGTGATCTCCACAATCAGCCCATCTTCGCTTTCCGTAACCTCTGCAGGCGCGTCTCCGGCATCAGACGTGTATTCACTGTTCTCGGGCAACAATTCCTTCACGCTATAGCTGATCTTTCTGCCGTTCTCGTACAGCGGCAGCTTCTCCCAGGTATAGCTCCAGCGATCTTCCGTGCCCACCTTCACAGGCGCGCCCACGGCCACGGGTTTCTGCTCTGTGGCTTCGCGTTCCACGGTCTTGTAAAGCTGCACCGTCGCGCCGACGCTGCCGCGCTTGCCGTCCTGGTCGTTATTATCCTCCCAGAGCTTCGTTACGGTGATCTTCGTCTGCTTTGATTCGTAGCTGTTCGTGATGGTGATGGCGCCAAGATTCTCTTTCTCGCTGGCAGTGATGCCTGTGCCCTCTCCATCGCCGCTCTTTGTATATTCGCTGTTCTCGGGCAGGGTTTCCACCACGTAGTACTTGATCGCAGTACCGTTCTCGTAGACCGGCAGCTCGCTCCAGGTCTTGCTCCAGCCATCCGCTGTGCCGACTTGCTCCGCTGCGCCTACTGCCGTTGCTTCACTGTCGCCGACCTTCCGGTACAGCTGCACTGTCGCGCCGACGCTGCCGCGCTTGCCATCCTGGTCGTTATTGTCCGCCCAGAGCTTGGTGACACTCAGCTGCGTCGTCTTCGGTTTTTCGGCCTCGTAGCTGTTCGTGATGGTGATGGTGCCAAGATTCTCTTTCTCGCTGGCAGTGATGCCGGTGCTTTCGCCGTCGCCGCTCTTTGTATATTCGCTGTTCTCGGGCAGCGTCTCCACCACGTAGTACTTGATCGCCGTACCGTTCTCGTAGACCGGCAGCCCGCTCCAGGTCTTGCTCCAGCCATCCGCTGTGCCGACTTGCTCCGCCGCACCTACTGCCGCTGCTTCGCCGTCGCCGACCTTCCGGTACAGCTGCACCGTCGCGCCGACGCTGCCGCGCTTGCCGTCCTGGTCGTTATTGTCCGCCCAGTTCTTGATCACGCTCAGCCGCGTCGTCTTCGGCTTTTCGGTCACATAGGTGTTGTTGAACACCAGATCACTGATCGTCTTATCCGGTGTCGCTTCGATTTTTCCTTCCTCGTTCAGGTGCAGCGTTACGGTAATGGTGCTTTCCTTGGCGCTGTAAATCATGCCGGCTTCCTTATATTCGTCCTCCGGCACTACTTCCTTCACGCGGTAGTATTTCCTGGTATCTTCAAGACGGCCGTTGGCCTGATCCATATCCGCCATCTGATACCGGATTTCCGTAAACTTCACCTTGCCGTCCGCGTCATTGCTTACCGTTTCGCTGTAAGCATCTTCGCCCGTCAGCGCAGCGCCGTTTTTATCCACCGCGGTCAGGATGAAGCTGAATTCATTCTTCTTCAGCGCACGGCCGCTGAGTTCCTTCTTGGCCTCCGGCTGATAGCTGCCCTCGGTTACGAAGGTGTTGATGATCGTCGCTCCGTTGAAGGCCGCGTCCGTATCCGAGGCATGGGCGCCTGTATTGACGTACGTGGTCAGGTAACCTTCCATGCCCGTTTCCTTCACGGCGTAGATGATTTCTTCGTTGTTCTCATCCAGGCAGGGAAGCGGTTCGCAAACGTAGGCGCTCTCTTCCTCGATGAACTTGAATTCCGGCGCGTCGGTCACCCGGATGTATTCGCCCTCCTGTACACGGTACAGCGTCAGCTCCACCTTGCCGCCCTCGGCGCCCTTCCATTCCTTGATCACCTTCAGGGAGATCTGATCCTTCCAGTTGGTGAACAGAATATCGTCGGCTTCCTTGTCCTTGGCAGCGGTGAAGGTATTGGCGCTTTCATCGTAATGCAGCGTCACGTTCACTTCGTATACATGGGCGTCATAGTTCACGCCATCCAGCACGTACACGGTGCCTTCTTCGTTCAGCACAGCCTCTTCGGGGATCACTTCACGGACCTTGTAGGTCAGCACCGTGTCGTTGATCAGGTTGCCCTCATCGTCCTGGTCCAAATCCTCCAGACGGAACACCATTTCGCCGAAGCTGAATTTGCCTTCCGCATCGCAGGATACCACGTCGTTTTCCGGCATCGGCGCGCCGCCATACGGGGCTTCCAGCTTGAAGCTGTACGCGCCTTCCGTCACCGGCTCACCCTTCAAGACCTTTTTGCCGCTCACGGTCACAGGCGCTTCCAGGTAGATGTTGGTGATCACCAGGGTCTCGTCCCCATTGTCGATGGACGCGGAATAGTTGGCAGGCGCCACCTCCTGCACGGTATACACGATCTTCTTGCCGTCCTTGTATTCCGGCATGCCGGTGAACTTGCTCTCCCAGATATTGCTGTCCTCAGCGGTGGCGTTGCCGGTGCTGATGGCGCGGGTGGCTACCACTTCGCCGTCAGCCAGCAGCTGCACCAGCACACGGGCCGGCCTTACATCGCCAACCACATCCGCGTCTTCCGTCCAGACCTTCCGGATGGGAATATCCACACGGGTGGAGTTGGCAAAGACGATTTCGTCCACCGTTTCGCCGTTCTTCGTAAAGACCGGCGTCGCATCCAGCGTACCGTCGCCATTGTCCTTCACAGTCACCGTCACGGTGTACTGGGTGCTGTCAAAGGCGTAGCTCACCGGAGTGGCATAGTTGGTGCTGGTTTGCTCCTGAATGGTGTAGGTAAAGGTCTTCCCCACGTCCTCCAGGCTGTACTGGATGGGATGGAAGGCGGCGTGGCCCTTGGCGTCGTTCTGCGCGCGCTCCACTTCGCTGCGGCCCTCCATCAGGATGAAGGAGAAGGCGCCCTCCGGGGTCTCCAGATCGGCGGGGTCCATCTTCTTCTGCACTTCCAGCGTCAGTTCGCCCTTGGCATCGTAGGTGTTTTCAAAGGATACTTCGCTGGTTTCTTTGCCGATGATCGTGCCGCTTTCCCCGGACGCATCGGTGTTCGTCCAGCCATCGACTCCTTCTTCCTCGGCTTCATAGGCCGATCCGTGGGGCAGGCCCCGGATCAGGACGTTTTCCGCGCCCTTGATGCCAATTTCGGTCCGGCCTTCGGTGACCGTCACGGTTTCTTCGGTTTCTTCACCGTCTCCGTTGGTCCGCACAGCCGCGAAGGTTCCTTCGACGGGCTTGTCGTTCTTGTCCGTCAGCTGGAGCGTTACGGTGAATTCCGTTCCCTCGGACACTTCCGTCGCTCCCAGGATCGTCTTGCTGATCTTGAGGGAGCCGTCCTCCCGCTTGTTGAGGAAGATGTTGCTGTTGTTTTCACCGCCGGTGTAGGTAACCTCGGTCACCAGCTTGCCCTGGCCTTCTTTGTCGGTCACTTCGACCGTGGCCAGGATCCTGCGGGCGTCGGTGATGATGGTCTCGTCCTGCACTTCCGTATCTTCCACGATGACGTAGCGATACGTTCCTTCTTCGGTGTACTTGATCTGGTCGAAGAGCACCATGGACTTGTTGTAGTCCGGGTTATTCTCCTCTTTCTCATCCACGGTGATCTTTTCCGCCTTATCCAGCGGGTTATTGGTCTTGGTTTGCAGGGCTTCACCCTTCTGCTCGCCGTTCTCATCCGCCTCATAGAGGTGGAAGGTGTAGGCAAAGCCCTCGGGGATCTCTCCCTCCACCTGCTTTTCCGCTTTCAGCGCAGCGTAGCCGCTGGCCGCGTAGGTGTTGGTGAAGGTGGAACTGCTGGTTTCGGTGGATACGATATTTCCGCTGTCCCCGGTCTTGTCCGTCAGCGTCCAGCCGTCGGGCATATCCAGTTCCTCCACCTGATATTTCAGATTAGCAGGAACCGTGATCTTGATTTGTTCATCGCCCTTGAGCGTTGCTGTTACCGCGCTGTCTTCGATTTGCAGGGAAATTTCTTCCGTGCTGCCCGTCTTGTTTGTCTTCTCAGCCTTCAGCGCTGTCAGCGTTTCACCGAACAGCTTGAATTCAGGGGGCCTGTTCATCTTGTCGGTGAAAGTCACTTTGAAGGTGAATTCCTGATTTTCGGACGCAGCAGTCGATCCGCTGATGGATTTGGCAATGGTCAGGAAACCGGGCTGCGTGTAATTCTTGTACACGCCGTTGCTCGTGTTCTCATTTTCATCCGTGTATTTGATTTGTATACCCGCATTGCCTTGCCCGTCATCGGTCACGGTGATTTTAACAAATTCTACATGTTCGTCATATTTGATCGTTGGGTCATTTCCAACGATCTCTTTGATCATATAGAAATGATCGCCAACAACACCATCTTCAAGCACATTATAGATAATGATACCAAAGCTGGCAACGCCGCCTTCGTTATTCTCCTTTTCTTGTATCAGCTCCCATTCTTCATTCTTCTTCTCGAACAGCTGGAAGGTGAACTCTTTTTTCGACAGCTCGTCGTCGAACCACTTGCTGGCGGTAAGGCTGGCGGAGACTTTATTCGGCGCGTATTCGTTGGTGAAGACCGCGTCCGCCGTCTCCAGGGGCACGATGCGACCCGCATCGTCCACCTTGCTCACCAGGATCCAGCCCTTGGGGGTATCCTCCCAGACCTCATACGCAGTGCCCGCGGGGATGTCCTTGAAGGTCGCCATCTCCCCGCCGTGCAGGGTGATGTCGATGCGGCCGTTCTGCATGACGGTGCTGGTGTCCTTGGGCGCCCACTGGGCGGTCAGGTTCACCACCTGATCCTTGGTATAGGTCCTGCCGGGGATGGTGATCGTGCCATCTTCATTCGCCGTGAAGACGTTGCCGTCATCATCCTTCATGCTGACCACTTCATAGCCGAAGCGGTAGAAGGCAGGCGTGAAGGTGTAGTCGGACCTGCAAAGCACCTCCAGTGCGCTGGGCATGGTGCCGGTAGCGCCTTCGCCGTGATTAAAGTTGATTTGATATTTCGCAGGATCCTCCCAGGACCAAGTACCACCATGACCACCCTCTGTGAACAGCTCTTGCGTTGTAAGTGCTTCACCGGTATCGATATTATGCCATTTTCCGTCATAAGGATCAGTGGTTGGCGGGGTAAAAATGATCTGTGAAACGTTTCTGAACTTGGTATTGTCGCCAATTGTAATTGTTGAAATCTTTGTTGTTGTGTTAGATTCTCCCGGCTTGCTGCCCACAAAGACACCTTCAGCAGTAAAGTCACCGAAGTTTGCAATGTTAAGTGTCTCCAGCGAGGTCATCTGACCAAACATATAGTTAAAGTCAGTCACCTTTTCGGTGCTTATCATGGAAAGATCCAGTTCCTTTAATTTTCCATTCCGATTAAAGAAGCTCCAGAAGTACGTGGCCTTTGAGGTGTCCAATTTACTAAGATCAACAGACTCCAAATTATCGGCATAAACAAACCAATAACCAACGCTTACAGGGCGTATTGCGCCTACCATTCTAACCTTTTTAATGTACTCTCTATCTGAAGTCCACCATGGAACTCCGCTGGCTGAAGATGGTTTGAAGGTGTCAAAATTTCTATAGTATCTCAGGTTGCCCTCGACGCTTCTATTTCCAGAGATTGTGAAGGTATTACCATACGGGTCTACCGGATTTGAGGCTGTTGAGCGGAAGAATACCATTTCACCTGTTGTTATATTCAGTACCGCATATCCAACGCCTTCCAATTCTTCTGGTGTGGCATAGTATGGACCGGAAGAACCACTTTCCGCCCCAAGTAGGGGCACGGCCTTCGGTCTCGCCGCCAGCTTCGCAGGCCCGTTGATGATCTCGGTGCCGCTGTCCACCTGGGACAGCTCGTAGGTGATCGTCTTGTCCTCCAGGTTGGGGCCGGTGAGCTGGATATGGAAGTTGAACGTCTGGCTTGGATCACCGTTCTTGATCAGCTTCGTCACCGACAGGTTGCCGTCCCGGTAGCCGTTGGTGAACACCGGGCCGCCGGTTTCGCCGGTAATCGTCATAGCGCCTTCAGTCAAGGTGATGCCTTTTCCATCACACGCAGGACACTTTACCGTGTTATGAGTGGCAATAGTAACAACATGCCCGGAGTTAGTCCAATTCGTGGGGTAATTCGAATAGAAGGCGCCATATCTCTGCTGCGCATCCAAATACGCATGCTTTCTTACAGTCACAGTCTCACGTTCGCTGTCAAGTCTGAACGATGCGCCAATCGGCCAGCCAGTGCCTTTGCAATTGTCACACAGCGCTCCATTGACGGTGCCTATACCCTTGCATTCCGTGCATAAAGCCGCTTTCATTGTATCTGTTATAGGCCGAATGCGCCCAGTAGTAGGATGCAAATACTGAGTGACTTGCCTCGTTTCGATTACTCCGGTGCCATTACATTCCGGGCACACCGTCTCGATCCATTCTCTTTCCGCAGTCTGGTTGTCCTGGGCGAAGGAGATGGTGCCGTCGTTGTTGTCGAAGGGATGCACGTGGATAATATATTCTTTCTGTGAGTAAACCACAGTCGGATCATTCCCGCGCTTCTCACGAATCAGGTACACAAACTCCGTCGGATGCTCGAGGTCATCCGACACGTTGTTCTGATTAAATGTCAGCGCCGAGAAGTGGGCGATGCCCTCCGCGTCGTTGCTCACGGTCTCGATGGGCTCGCCTACCTTGTCGCCAGTCTTGGTATCGTACTTGTACAGCTCGAACTCGAACTGGCCTTCCTTTAGGTCGTAGACCTCCAGCTCTTTCCAGGCCTGGAAGCTCAGCTCGCCCTTCGCCTCGTAGGTGTTCACCAGCTCATAGGTGAATTCGCTCCCCGGCTTCCACTCGGAGCCGTCCTGATAGTAGGGCGTCACCTTCAGCGTGCCGTCGCCGTTGTCGATGACCTCCACCTTCACGGGGTAGTCCTTCTTGGTATAGGTATACCCCTTGTAGGTATAGGTGCCGTTCCCGTTGTCCGTCGCTTCCGCTGGGATCTGCTCCCGCACGGTGTAGAAGAATTCCTTCCCCGCGTCCGCCTCGGTGTAGGTCAGGGCCGGGAACGCGATCTCCCCGATCACTTCCAGGCTGTTGTCCACCGGGTCACGCTCACCGGTCACCGCCGGGCTGTAGCCGGACCGGATCGAATCGCCGTAGGTTGCGCTGTCCGGGTTGTCGTCCACCAGATCGAACTTGAACTTGTTCCGGATCATGGTGTGTCCCGTCAGCTTCTTATTCACCTTCACGTTGACGTTGCCGCTGGCGCTGTACAGGTTGGTGAATTCCGCCGCCATCTCCTTCACCGTAGGAACCGTGCCGCTGTCGTTCACCTTTGACGTCAGGGTCCAGCCCATCTCGTCATCCTCGGTGATCGTGTAGACAGCTTTCGTCGGGATCTTCTTGATGATGATCCGCTGGTTCCCTTTGAGCTCGAAGGTGTCCCCGTGCCCGATCTCGCCGGTGCTGACCGCCGTCAGCGTTTCCTCCGCGCCCTCTCCGGTCACGTCGTAGATCATGTATTCAAACTTCCCGTCCGCCGGCACCTCGCCCAGCTCAGCGTCTTTCACCAGCAGGCTCAGGTTATAGGTAAACACCTGGCTCTCGGACACGGCGGTGGCGTGCTCGATCTTCTTCGTCACGCTCAGATCGCCATAGGGAATATAGAAGTTATAGATGATGTCGATAGCGTCGGGATCGTACTCAAAGGGAACGGTATACCCATCGGGCATATCGCTGGCGTCCTGAGTGGAGGACCAGAAGTAGTCCACCGGCTGTTCCACCACGCTGTAGACGTATTCAAAGCCGCCGCGTTCGTACTTGTCCAGGCCGCTGAACAGATAGTGCCAGTCTCCGTCGGTGTTCGGCTTCACCGTCTGGGTCGTCACCAGCTCCTTCTCGCCGCTGCTCCCCGTCCGGTACAGATCCACCTTCACGCTGGCCGGGATCAGCGCCTTCGCTTCATCCGACAGGTTGCTTCCGTCCGGCATCAGCCACTGCTTCTCGCCGCTGACTTCCGTCTTCTCGTTCTCGTGGGTATTGATCAGCGTGAAGTGCGTGTCGTCAATCTTCTGCACCACGCCCGTGTAGCCTGCGATTTCTTCCTCTTCAAAGCTGTACTGGTACGGATTGCCGTGTTCGTCCACCACGTCCGCCTGGAAGAAGATTCCCTTCCAGTCATGTTCCTCATCCAGCGTCACGGTGATCGGTTTCCCGGTCTCCTCGTCGTATACGACCTGGAAGTCGCCCGCGGCCCCAGCCACCTTCCGCTTCATCGTCACCGTGACGCCGTCCGGACGCTTCGCGTCATGGTTGTCGTCGTCCTGCCACACCTTCTCCACATTGATGATCTGCGGCATGATTCCCACTTTCGTGTAGTCGTTCCGGATCATCGTGATGAAGGAGAACGCGCCGCCGTCCTCATAGGTCACCTGACAGATCAGACGCGTATTGTTGTACGCGTGCATGTTGTTCGCCGGGTTCAGCGCGGCATCCCAGTCGATATCCTCGAAGCCGTCTGCGCTGCCGTCCGCGTTCACGTGGGCATACGCGCCTTTCGCGTGCCACGCATTCTCGTCCCCGTGGTCGTCCGGCGCTACCATATGCAGGTACGCAGCCCCGGATTCCTGGCTCTTCAGTTCAAAATCGCCGCCGTCCGTCCGTTTCCGCAGGTCCAGCGCGATGGCTGTCACGTCCACCCCGTCCGGCACCGTCCACACGCCGTCCGCGCCGGGCGTCACCCGCTGCCACGTACCGCCGTCCGATACGTCGTACCGGCCTTCGTAGTTGAAGAAGATGCTCTCGTCCACCACGCTGCCCGTCGTGTCGCCGAACTGCAGCCACGGCTGCGTCGCGTAATAAATCACCGGCGCGCAGCCCTTCGCCATAAATTCGCTTACGTCAATGGAAAGCAGCCGGCCACGCCACTGGCCACCCACTTCGATTTCCTGTTCATACCCTTCGGCGCCCACGGAGACTGTCTTCCGGTCCCAATCGCCGTCCCAGTCCTTCTTGGACTCAACCTCGTCGTGGTCCGCCTGCTTTGTCGCGTCATGCTCCGCGCCGCCGCCTTCCGGGATCAGGTAGTTCTCCAGGCTGTCGTACATCACCATGTTGCTGGTGACCGTGTCCTTCGCCGACGCCACCCGCAGCCGATACGTGTAGTACTGTCCTTCGTACACGTTCACCTGCTGCTGTCCTTCCAGTCCCTGCGTCCAGATGCCGTCCAGATCGTTCTTTACGTTCTTCACGTATTCCGTCTGCGCCATCTGGTCCACCGTCAGGTTCACATCTGCTTTTGCGTACACAAAGCGTTCCTCGTCCGAATTCGGATCAAGGTTTGTCATCGCCTTCACGATGTCCTGCGGCTCGCGGTTCGGCGTATAGTTGTTGTTCTGCCGCACCATGGCGTCCGCCTCGCCGATTCGTCCGCTCAGCGTGCCCAGCCGTTCGTCGTCCCCGCTTTCGAAAGCCACATAGTTCACCAGATGGCTGCCCAGCGTGTTGATGTCCGTCCAGGTATACGTCGCGTCGAAGCTCAGCCGCGGGCAGTCGCTCACATAGCTGTTGTAGCTCCCGTGGATATACTGCTTCGCGGGCGCCGCCTTCAGGTCCGCCTCCACGATCAGCAGGATCCGGCCCGTGCCCTCATAGTTGTCGATCGTCCGCTTCGATTTCAGCGTGTCTCCCGGCCGCAGCGACACTGTGTCCATCAGCGGCACCACGCCCTCCGGCAGCAGGTCGTACCAGACGCCGCTCGTTTCTTCCTTCACGGCCCCCAGCTGCACGGCCTCACGCCAGTTCGCCACGCTCGTCAGGTTCGTCATTTCGTCCGCGTACGCGCTGTAGTGCAGCACCACCTGCCGGTTCTCCACATCGTTGTCCGTGAACCGGTCAAAGTCCACAAACTTGTGCGGCACAGCGCCGTAGCCCGCGCCCGTCAGGGTCGCGCGGGAGTTATCCTGCCAGATATACAGGTGTGTGTAGTTCTCTTCAGGCAGGAAAATCGCCTGGTTGGGATGCACGTCCTTGTCCTCGCCCACCTCGGTGCGTTCCGCATGGTGGTACAGGTCCACGTACATCATGTCGTCATTCCGGTATGTCGTCGACGGCGTCTCGCTCTCCGCGAACAGGTTCTCCACGATGTCCTTGACCCGGTCCGACGCCTTCAGCAGGATGTGCGGATACACCGCCAGCTTCGTCGCCGCCTGGTTGGAGGCAATGCGCGTGCGGTAACCCGTGACGCCCTCAAAGCCGAGCGCCGCAAAATCGATGTACTGGGTCTTGCCGCTCTCCACGGTGTAGCTGCCCACATACACCCAGCCATCCTTGTCCACCGCATACCCGGACTCCGGCGCCGCGTCGTTGTTCAGCTCCACCCACAGCTCCACCGCCGGCTTCGGGATGCTTTCATCCGGTATGAAGCCGAAGGTCGTGGTATTGAAATAATACGTCGGGTTCTTCGACTTGTCCCAGTCGAACATCTCCGGCGACGCGATCGTCACGCCCTTGAATTCATAGTCGTCCGAGTTTGCCTTGATCAGCTGGCTCTCCGGCGTTCCCGACACGTCCTGGAACCAGTTCCACCGGTCCGTCGTGTCCATCACGTAGTACCAGTTCAGGTAGTGTTCCGGGTCCTCCGCCCATGCCGCCGAGTCCCAATTGTCGTCGTAGCCTCCCCCGATGCCTTCGTCCAGCGGCGCGGTGTGCTCGTTGCCGTTGATGTCCTCCCAGCCCACCACGTTCGCCAGTGGCCCGCAGGTGAAGATGTAGCCGTAGCCCACCGTCAGGACCTCGTACTGCATCTCCACGTCGATGCCCTTCCGCAGCCGGTTCAGCGCCATCTCATATGTGTAGTTCTTCTGGTGATAGTTGCCCGACCGTCTCGAGTCCGCACTCATCGTGCTGTGCTTGTGCGTCTCGGACTGCTCCGTGTATTTGAACACCATAAAGCGTCCCGGAGGGTACTGCCACTTCGCCCGCGTGTACGTCGTCGAGTCCTTCGCTTCGGCTATGGTCACCTCCTTCTGGTCCGGTTTCGGTTTCTCCAGCTTCTCAGGATACTCCGCCTCCGGGTCCTGCTCCGTCAGCGTCCACGTCGCCCGGTTCAGCATCCGGTACGTCGTGTCCCACTCCATGTCCTCCGTGCTGTATGCCGTCCACAGGTTGCACACGTTGTTGTACGGCTGCGTGCCCTGGTTGTTCCAGGTGTTCGTCAGCACGTCCTTTGTCCACACGTTGTCTACCGTGGTTCCGCCGTTCTCCGCCCCCAGCATCACTGCCGGCGCCGTCCACACCAGGTCGACCTCGCGCCCTTCCTCATCGTAGATCACCTTGTAGCAGCCGATGTGCTGCGCCAGATCCGCCGCCGGGTCATACGCGCCGTCCACCTGCACGCTGCCACGGTCCTCCACGTCCAGGCTGAAGTTCTGGTTCCCCGAGTACTGCGGGTAGGTGCGCCACCGCACATACACGTACTTCTTCGGGTCCGCTCCCTCCGGCAGGTTCGCCAGCAGCGACGCCGGCACCGATTCCGCGTCCTCATAGAACACGCTGTTCTTGTACGCGTGGCTCAGCGTCTCTTCCGTGTCGATCTTCGCCGTGATCGTATTTGAATCCAGCCAGATCGTGTTCCCCTCGTGCGTCACCACTTCGCAGCGCGCATTCAGATCATCCGAATCGTCCTCGTCCACGATGTTGTGGGGGATAATTCCGTGCACCGTAAGCTGGAACATCGCCTTGCTCGTCGCCGCGATGTTTTTCGTGTTCACGATGGAATACGTCCCGTCCTCGTTGATCTCGTAATGCCAGTCCGTCTTCGTCGAGCTCGCGTCCGGCACCGACAGCGACAGCCCGCCGTATCCCGCGTCCAGCGACTCTCCGTCCTCGTTCCCCGGTTGCCGCATATGCCAGATCTGCGGCGGGATCGTGATCCGGATCGACCCGGGCTCATAGTCGTACTGTCCCGAGAAACTGACGTCGATCTGATACTGCATCGTCAGCTCCGTGTCCGACCGCGTCCTCAGATACAGGTTGTTCGGCTCCTGATCATCCACCGTATCTTCAGTTACCCAGTGGATGTGGATGCTTTCGATCTTGTTGCCGTCGCCCTCGTTGTTGTGCCCTTCCGATGTGCCGGATTCAGCCAGCGCAAACACGCCCGATGCGACAGTCAGAATGAATGCCAGCAGCAAGGCCAGCAGCACCTTGGGCAAGCCAGTTCCCCTCTGTTTCATGGTCCACCTCTGTTACGGGATTTTCCTCTCTCTGTGACAAGCAGCCGCAGGCAAAGGAAAATCGTTGTCAAAATTGCGATTTCCCAAAATGATGCAATTTTTCTTTTATACTTTACAACTTTAATTCATAATTTGCAAATTCTTTTTAATATCTTTATTAAATAATAGTTACATTTTTCTAAATTAATTATTGCGGCTTTTTGAATTATTTCAAGATTCAGTTACAAAGCCGGCTGGACAGCATTCAGCCCAATCATCTGAGCGGATAATCGGCAATGACCCCATATCCGCCAGCCAAAAAATGCGGGGCTTCTTCCTGACCAATCCATTTTTCCGCAGCTTCTATTCTGTCATGAATTGCGCAAAAACAAAACCACCGGCCCAACCGGTGGTTTCAGACTGTCGACAAAGTCCCCGGGATGCATCGAAGGACCGCAGTCCTTCGATTGCAATCCGCAGGCGGCGGCGTGTACGTCGCCGAGGAGCAACAGAATGTTGCTTCCTTTATCAATTTGCGACCGTAAAATGTGCATTTCAAGCATCTTTTGATGCTTGAAATGCCATTTTACAGCAAATTGATGTTTCGAATGGAAGGACGGTTTACCGGCCTTTCATTCGCAGCGTGTCGAAAAGTTCTTTTTCGACACGCTGAAATCGCCGGCCCAACCGGTGGTTTTGTTATCTGATTGAGCATTACAGCAGCACGATGCCCGCTTTTTCGCAGGTTTCATGGGTGGCGGGGTCCCAGTAGGAGGACTGCACCTCACCGATGTGGGCCTTGCCCAGCAGCAGCATGCACATGCGGCTCTGGCCGATGCCGCCGCCGATGGTGAAGGGCAGCTCGCCCTTCATCAGCGCCTGGTGGAAGGGCAGCTTGCGACGTTCTTCCTTACCCGCCAATTTCAGCTGACGCTTCAGCGATGTGGGCGACACGCGGATGCCCATGGAGGAAATCTCAAAGGCGCAGCCCAGCAGGTCATTCCAGAACATGATATCCCCGTTCAGCTCCCAGTCGTCGTAGTCCGGGGCGCGGCCATCGTGGGGCTTGCCGGATTTCAGCTTCCCGCCGATTTGCAGGATACAGGCGGTTTTGTGCTCCTGCAAATACAGGTTCTCTCGCTCCTTGGCGGTTTTGTCGGGATACATGTCCTCCAGCTCCTGGGTGGTCACGAAGGAAACGTCCCGGCACAGGGTGGTTTTCACCTTGGGATATTCCCACTTCACCCGGTCCAGCGTAATGCAGATAGCGGTCACGATGCGCTCCATGGTGTCCTTGAGCAAATCCATGGTGCGGTCTTTTTCCTCGATCACCTTTTCCCAGTCCCACTGGTCCACGTACACGGAGTGCAGGTTGTCCAGGGTCTCGTCCCGGCGGATGGCGTTCATATCGGTGTACAGCCCTTCGCCCACGGGGAAATGATACCGGGCCAGGGCGTAGCGCTTCCACTTCGCCAGGGAATGCACCACCTGGGCTTCCTCACCGGTTTCCAGCATATCAAAGGATACAGGCCGCTCGATGCCGTTCAAATCGTCGTTCAGGCCCGACGCCCCGTCCACGAACAGCGGGGCGGATACGCGCTTTAAATGCAGGGCGTGGCTCAGGTTGCTTTCAAAGGTTTTTTTGATCAGCGCAATGGCTTCCTGGGTTTCATACAGGCTCAGGCTGGACGTATATCCTTTCGGCACGATCACATGGCTCATGCGGATTTCCCTCCTTTTTATTACCCAAAGAGGATAGCAAGAAGCGGCCTGTTTGTCAATTCCCGAAGCTGTTTTTCCCCTGTTTTTGCATCGCTTAGCTTGACAAATCGCCCGGCCGGTGATACACTACATGCAATTCCATATCAAAGGCGATGACGAAGACGGCGGGGAATATGCCGCATCCAGAGAGCCGGGGCAGCTGAAAACCGGCGGCGGAGCGTTCCCAACGCGCCCATCCCTTCCGAGCCGAAGCGGTGAAACCGGGAAACCTCTCAGTCAGCGTTCATGGCATAGAGGGTCGAAGAAACCCCTCAGTCAGCTTCGCTGACAGCTCCCCTGATAGGGGAGCCTTAGAGAGCCTCCCCTATCAGGGGAGGTGGCGCGCAGCGCCGGAGGGGTTCTAAACCGGAACTAATCGTCTTCCGTGATGCCGCGTCAGAGCAGCGGGCTTGGAACACGAGCCTCATGAGCGGCGCAGCAATGCGCAATTTGAGTGGTACCGCGAGCTGACATTCAGCCCGTCTCAAAGCAAAAACACTTTGGGGCGGGCTTTTCTTTGCGGATAACCCGACTCCCAAATACAACAAAGCCTTCTGATTAAACCGTTCAGGGAACGGTACAGAAGGGGGATTGTCAAGGGGGAACTCCCCTTGACTGAAATCCGCACCGGCGGCGTGTACGCCGGGAGGACGGAAAATTTCAGAAGGGAACGCAGATGACCGGATGAAATTTTCTCACCTTGCAGATTTTCTGCCCGTGAACCTCTGGTTCACAAGAAAATCTGTGCGGGGGGCACGCGGGGGGTATGCAATACCCGCCCGCGACGAAATGAAACGGAGGAAAAAAAGATGGACGTAGCCCAGGCCCAGCACATTCCCGACCAGGTGCGCGAGGTGGCGGCCCGTATCCGGGAGCTGCGCGAAATCAGCGGGTATTCCGTGGCGGAAATGGCCCGGATGACCGACGTGACCGAGGAAACCTACCAGGCGTATGAGGACGCCCGGATGGACCTGCCCTTTACCTTTTTGCACAAGTGTGCCCTGACCTTCAAGGTGGAAATGATCGACCTGCTGGAAGGCCGCAGCGCCATGCTGTCCTCCTACACCATCACCCGCAAGGGCGCTGGCGAGGTGACCGCCCGGGAGCAGGGCATCGACATCCGCAACCTGGCCCCCATGTTCCGCAAAAAGATTTCCGAGCCCTACTTCGTGCGCTATTCCTACGACCCCGCGCTCCAGGACAAGCCCATCCATACCACCACCCACTCCGGCCAGGAATTTGACTATATCCTGTCCGGCGCCATGAAGGTGCAGGTGGGCCAGAACATCGAGCTGCTCCGGGAGGGCGATTCCATTTACTACGATTCCTCCACCCCCCACGGCATGATCGCCGCCGAAGGGCACGACTGCGTGTTCCTGGCCGTCATCCTACCCGGCGAGGAAGTGGAAGAACGCCAGGTGATGGAGACCATCAAGGCCAGCCAGACGCCCGAGGACGCGCACTACGTGTACGAAAAGTTCGCCCATCCCGTGGAGGACGAAACCGGCGCGCTCAAGTCCATTTCCTTTACCAACCTGGACACCTTCAATTTCGCCTTCGACGTGGTGGACTCCCTGGCCGAGACCAAGCCCGAAGCCCTGGCCATGCTGCACCTGGACGAGCACAAGCAGGAGCGCCGCTTCACCTTCCTGGACATGAAGAAGCAATCCAATCGCGCGGCCAACTATTTCCGCTCCCTGGGCATCAAGAAGGGCGATAAGGTGCTGGTGGTGCTGCGGCGGCAATACCACTTCTGGCTGAGCATGCTGGCGCTGTGCAAGATCGGGGCCATCGCCATTCCCGCCACCGACCAGCTGCTGGCCCACGATTACGAGTACCGCTTCAACAAGGCCGAGGTCAGCGCCATCCTGTGCACCGCCCACGGCAAGGCAACGGAGCACGTGGAGGAAGCGCTGCCCCAGTGCCCCACCGTCAAGACCCTGATCCTCTGCGGCGGCAGCCGGGAGGGCTGGCACGACTTTGACGCCGACTTCGCCCGCTTCTCCTCCCGCTTCCCGCGCACCGAGGACACCGCCTGCGGCAAGGAGCCCATGGTGATGTTCTTTACCTCCGGCACCACCGGCTATCCCAAGCTGGTGGCCCACGCCCACACCTACCCCATGGGCCACTTCATCACCGCCAAATACTGGCACTGCGTGGAGCCGGGGCGGCTGCACCTGACCATCTCCGACACCGGCTGGGGCAAGGCCCTGTGGGGCAAGCTGTATGGCCAGTGGCTGTGCGAGGCGGCGGTGTTCGTGTACGACTTTGACCGCTTCCATGCGGACGAGATCCTGCCGCTGTTCAAGCAGTACAATATCGCCACCTTCTGTGCGCCGCCCACCATGCTGCGCATGCTGATCAAGGAGGATCTGAGCAAGTACGACCTCAGCTCCATCCACCACGCCACGGTGGCGGGCGAAGCGCTGAACCCCGAGGTGTTCTATCAGTTCCAGAAGGCCACGGGTCTGAGCCTGATGGAGGGCTTCGGCCAGACCGAAACCACCCTGTCCATCGGCAACCTGGTGGGCATGACGCCGAAAGTCGGCTCCATGGGCAAGCCCTCTCCCCTGTTCGACGTGGACATCGTGGACACCCAGGGCAACCCGGTGCCGGACGGCGAAGTGGGCGAGATCGTCATTCGCCTGGGAGAAGGCAAGCCCGCCTGCGGCCTGTACCTGGGCTACGTGGGCATCGAGGATCACCACGAGGATGGGCTTTACCACACCGGCGACACCGCCTGGCGCGACGAGGACGGTTTCTTCTGGTATGTGGGCCGGTTGGACGACGTGATCAAGTCCTCCGGCTACCGCATCGGCCCGTTCGAGATCGAGAGCGTCATCATGGAACTGCCCTACGTGCTGGAGTGCGGCGTCAGCGCCGCGCCCGATCCCATCCGCGGCCAGGTGGTCAAGGCCAGCATCGTGCTGGTCAAGGGCAAGGAAGGCACCGAGGAGCTCAAGAAAGAAATTCAGAACTACGTCAAGCAGCGCACCGCGCCGTATAAATACCCCCGCATCGTGGTCTTCCGCGACGAGCTGCCCAAGACCATCAGCGGTAAGATTCAAAGAAATTTGCTGTAATAGATATAACAACAAACGCCCCTGTTCCGATGATCGGAGCAGGGGTGTTTTCCAAAAGGCTTCCCCTGGAGGGGAAGCTGTCAGGCGCAGCCTGACTGATGAGGTGATGTTGGTATTCATTCAAGTTTCTTGCTTTCATCCCAGCAAATCACCTCATCCGTCCTGCGCGAAGCCGCTTGATCTCTCCGATGAAGTTAGTTCCGCGCAGGCCACCTTCCCCTCAAGGGGAAGGCTTTTGGGGTGCCCTTTGAATCAATGATTTAGAAGCCGAATAATATAAGCACCTCTTTATGTCATCCCGAGCGAAGTGGAGCCAGAGGCGACACGGAGTCGAGGGATCTGTGAGAAACGCATGCCACCAGGCAGCATGATACCCGGCTCTCAGATCCCTCCACTCCGCTGCGGTTCTCACCTTCGCTTCGGTCGGGATGACAGTGTTGGTTGGTCCTGATAAAGTCGCTTGGTCGGTTTTGTTTTACCTTCAATTGATAACATTACCATCAAGAGGAAGGCTTTTTTACTTCACATACGCCGCGGCCTGTTCGCCGGCGATGCGGCCGAACACGATAATGTCGGCCACCGCGTTGCCGCCCAAGCGGTTCGCGCCGTGGACGCCGCCGGTGACTTCGCCCGCCGCGAAGAGGCCGGGGATGATCGCGCCGTCAGCGTTCAGCACGTGGGTTTCGGGGTCGATCTTCAGGCCACCCATGGTGTGATGGATGCCCGCGGTGACCTTGACCGCGTAGAACGGCGCGGTATCCAGCGGGTTGGCGAAGGAGGTACGGCCAAAGTCGGGGTCGTTCTTTTCCGCCACGTAGCCGTTCCACTTTTCCATGGTGGCGGCGAAGGCGTCGGCGGGAATAACCAGTTCCTTGGCCAGGGCTTCGTAGCTGTCGCCGCTCAGCATCAGGCCGCGCTTGATGTAGCCCTGAATGACGGAGGAAGCGTCCACCATCTTCTGGTCCACCACCAGCCAGGAGAAGGAGCCGGGCTGGGCGATTTCGGCGGCGGACACCACGTCGCGGGTGCCCACTTCGTCGATGAAGCGTTCACCGTTGGCGTTGATCAGCACTGCACCGTCGCCGCGCAGGCCCTCGGTGATGAGGGAGGCGGTGTCGGCCTGGACGGTGGGATGAATCTGAATCTGCTCCATGTCCACGGTGGCCGCGCCAAGGGCTTGGGCCATCAGGATGCCCTGGCCCTGGATGCCGGAGGCGTTGGTGGTCATGAACCCGGCCAGGTCAGGCTTGTACTGCACCACCATGTCCAGGTTCGCGCCGAAGCCGCCGGTGGCCAGGATGACGGCCTGGGCGTTCACGGTGACGTGGTTGCCGGTTTTGCCGGTGGCCTGCACGCCCACAGCCGCGCCTGCTTCGTTGGTGAGGATGGCGGTAGCGGTGGTGTCCAGGCACAGGGTGATGTTATCCCGTTCCTTCATGGCCGCTTCCAGGCGGGGCACGATGTACGCGCCGACGGAAACCACCTTGCCATTTTCGTCCACGGGGCGGTGGATGCGCTTGACGGACGCGCCGCCAAAGGCCGCCACGTTGTTCAGGTCAATGCCGATGGCTTCCAGCCAGGCAATGGCGTCCGCGCTGCCGTTGACCAGGGTCTTGACCAGCTCGGGATCGTTGATGCCCTTGCCGCCGATCATGGTGTCCAGGGCGAAGAGCTGCACGGAATCAAAGTATCCCTCGAGCGCGGCCTGCCAGGCGTCCCACTGGGTTTTTACGATGCTGGCGGAGCTGGCAATGAATTCGTTGTCCGCGTAGGATTCGGCGGCGGTCAGGGTCTTTTCCACGCCCGCGGCTTCGCCGAATTCGTTCTTGTCCTGATAGACGGTTTTCGCGGCGTTCATGCCGCCGGTGGCTTTGACGGAGTTGCCGCCCACGGCGGGCTGGCTTTCCAGCACCACCACGGTTTTGCCCGCGTCCGCCGCGGCGATGGCGGCGGTCATGCCCGCGCCGCCCGCGCCGACGATCACGATGTCCGCGTCCAGGGTCACGTCCTCCGCCGCTTCCTGGCCCGCTTCCCGCAGGTAGTCGTCGGGGTTCACGCCCGCGTTAGCCAGGGCGGCCTTTGCGGCTTCCAGCACGCCGGTACGGGTGATCTGGGCGAAGGTGGCGCCGGTGTAGGTGTCCACGATGCCGTTGGCATTCACGAAGGCTTCGGGCCATTCGTTGATGACATTGCCGCCGATGCCCGCGGTTTCGCCGTCGCCGGTCATTTCCACGTAGGCGATTTCCCCGTCCACCAGCGTGATAGAAACGGTCACGTCCCCGCCAAAGCCCTTCGCCGTGGCGGTGCCGGTCACGGCGGTCACTTCCACTGTGGTGGCCATCGCCGCCGGCACGAGGGAAAGCAGCAGCATCAGCGCGGTCAGCACTGAAAAGATCCGTTTGCGCATAACATATTCCTCCTGACAGATATTCCGAAAACCCCTCGGGATTCCAGTGATTCTATTATATAATACAATCCTGCCGCCTGTCAAAGTCTTCTTTGCAGCAAAAGGAGCTTGAAATTTGTTAGCACTCTTTTTGATTGAGTGCTAAAATTTGCTTGCTTTTTCCTTTTGACCGTGCTATAATGCCTTTGAACGCGGCGGTATCCCCGCTTCGCGCAATGAATACCCGATTTTATTTGGAGGCGAACATAGATGGAAAACAAGGGCAATATTTCGATTCACGCGCAAAATATCATGCCGGTCATCAAGCGCTGGCTCTATTCCGATAAGGACATTTTTATCCGCGAAATGGTCAGCAACGGCTGCGACGCCATTACCAAGTATAAGATGCTCCACGCCGATACCGACGAGGACCTGCGCGTCACCGTGACCGTGGACAAGGACGCGGGCGAGCTGCGCTTCACCGACAACGGCATCGGCATGACCGCCGAGGAAGTGGAAAAGTACATCAACCAGGTGGCCTTCTCCAGCGCCGAGGAATTCCTGAAAAACTACACCGGCGACGACAAGGGCGGCATCATCGGCCACTTTGGCCTGGGCTTCTATTCCGCCTTCATGGCCGCCGATAAAGTGACCATCGACACCCTCTCCTACCAGGAAGGCGCTACCCCCGTGCTGTGGGAAAGCGAGGACGGCATGGCCTTCACCATGCGCGACGGCGGTCGCACCGAGCGCGGCACCACCATCATCCTGCACATCACCGACGAGGAAAAGGAATTCCTGGACGGCTACCGGGTGCGGGAGGTGCTGGACCGGTACTGCGGCTACATGAGCGTGCCGATTTACCTCCAGGACCTGAACAAGGACGAAACCAAGAAAGACCCCGACGAGCCCACCGGCACGGCGGAAGAAGAAAAAGCCAAGGAAGAAAAGCCCATCAACGACACCCATCCCCTGTGGCTCAAAAACCCCAAGGACTGCACCGAGGAAGAATACAAGGAAACCTACCGCAAGCTGTTCCACACCTTTGAGGAGCCCCTGTTCTGGGTACATCTGAACGTGGATTATCCCTTCAACCTGAAGGGCATCCTGTACTTCCCCCGCATCAAGCGCGACTTCGGCGGCCAGGAGGGCGAAATCAAGCTGTTCAACCGCCAGGTGTTCGTAGCCGACAACATCAAGGAGGTCATTCCCGAATTCCTGATGCTGCTCAAGGGCGTGATCGACTGCCCCGACCTGCCCCTGAACGTTTCCCGTTCCTTCCTGCAGAACGACGGGTATGTGAAGAAGCTGTCCGCCCACATCACCAAGAAGGTGGCGGACAAGCTGAACGGCCTGTTCAACACCGAGCGCAAGCAGTACGAAACCTACTGGGACGACATTCATCCCTTCGTCAAGTACGGCTGCGTGCGGGACAGCAAGTTCTATGATATGGTGAAGGGCAGCCTGCTGTTCAAGACCACCAAGGGCGAATACCTGACCCTGGACGAATACCGCGCCCGCAACGAGGGCAAGGCGGAAAAGAAGGTCTATTACACCACCGAAGCGAACCGCCAGGCCGCGGCCGTGGCGCTCTACACCGACAAGGGCATCGACGTGGTCGTGATGGACACCCTGATCGACATGAACTTCATGAGCTTCATGGAATTCGGCGGCGGCAACGAAGGCTTGCAGTTCGTGCGCGTGGACGCCGATGTATCTGGTCTGACCGAGGAAAGCGAAGAAGGCAAGGACATCGACCAGGCTTCCATGGAAAAGCTGTTCCGGGACGCTCTGGGCGATCAGGAGCTGACCGTGAAGATCGAAGCCCTCAGCGATCACAATCTGCCGGTCATGCTCACCGAGGAAGAGCAGGTGCGCCGCTACAAGGAAATGAGCGCCATGTACGGCCAGGACTTTGGCTTCCCCACCAAGTACACCCTGGTGCTGAACCGCCTGTGCCCCACCATCCGCGCCCTGGCCGCCATGGAGGAAGGGGACGTAAGCCACATGCTGTGCAAGCAGCTGTTCGACCTGGCCCGCCTGTCCAGCCGTCCCCTGGAAGCGGAGGACTTAAAGGACTTCATTGCCCGCAGCAATGAAATCGTGGCCATGATGGCTGAAAAAGCGTAATTTCAATTCCGCTGCGCTCCTGTTCCTCTTTGAATCCTGAACATTGAAAGAGAAGCAGGAGCGCATACTCAGGAAAAAAGGAATCGCCATGGAGTTTTTTCAAGGGATTTTTTCCCAACTGCCCGTGCTGAACACGGAACGGCTGACGCTGCGACCGATGCGGATGCGTGACGCGGAGGATTTATTTGCTTACGCCAAAGACCCGGAGGTCAGCCGCCACGTGCTGTGGGACGCCCACCGGAGCATCCGCGATTCCCGTCAGTTTCTGCGCGCCGCCATCCGCCAGTACCGACGCGGTCTGCCCGGCTCCTTTGCCATCACGCTGCGGGATTCGGGCCGCATGATCGGCACGATTGGCTTCATGTGGATCAACACCGATTACAAGAGCGCTGAGGTCGGTTACAGCCTCAGCCGTGACTACTGGAACCGCGGCATCATGACTGAGGCGCTGCGGGAGGTGGTGCGTTTCGGATTCGAGGAATTGGGCCTGAACCGCATCGAGGCGCAGCATGAAACCAGCAATCCCGCATCTGGCAAGGTGATGGCGCACGTAGGGATGCAATACGAGGGAACCCTCCGTCAGCGCATCAAAAACAAGGGCTGCTATACGGACGTGGCGTTGTACGCTATCCTGCGCGGAGACAAACGATTATAACAATTTGACCCATGTGCACGAGCCGCTGATATAGCGGCTTTTTTGCTTGACAAAATTTAAATAATTATATAATATAGTAATGAAAACTATATATAGTAATTTTATAATTTACATAAAGGAGCATCAAAGATGAGAGACCAAACAAAGAATAAAACAGAAAAACGCAGTATTGTGATTCCCAATTATACCCTGGGGGAGGAAATCTTCAACGCCATTTCCCACGGTATCGGAGCGCTGCTGAGCGTGGCGGCGCTGATTCTGATGCTGTTAAAAGCGAAAACGCCGCTGGCAGTGGTGTCCGTCTCCATCTTTGGTTTCGCCATGATCATGCTGTACGTGATTTCCTGCGTTTATCACGCCCTGAGCAGGCGGGTCAAGGGGAAAAAGGTGCTGCGGGTGATTGACCATTGCAACGTGTTTTTTCTGGTGCTGGGCACCTATGTGCCGGTGGCCCTGCTGGGTGTGGGCGGCTGGCTGGGCTGGACGCTGCTGGGGGTGGTGTTCGCCTTCGCGGCCACGGGTATTTCGCTGAACGGGGTGAACGTGGACAAATTCAAGGTGTCCAGCGTGATCTGCCATCTGGTATGCGGGTGGTCGATCCTGTTCGGTATCCCTGCGCTGCTGGATACCATGGGCCGGGCGGGCGTCGGTTGGCTCGTCGCGGGCGGCGCGGCGTACACCGTCGGCTCCATCCTGTACGGGATCGGGTCCAAGAAAAAATATATCCATTGCGTGTTCCATGTTTTCTGCTTGATCGGCACCTTCTGCCACTTCTGGGCGGTGTACAGTTATTTGCTGTGAGATTGATTTTCCGTCCAAGAATCGGTATAATGATTTTGGGGAAGGAAAGGACGCTTTAATACACTTGGGGGTTACGCTGGGGCTGTTCGCCCCAGACCCCAACCAGGGTCCTGAGGACCCTGGACCCACAACTGGCGAAATAACGTTGTTGGAATAGACCAACAACCTCCGCCTGCCGCGCTGGGGTTACGGAAAGTTTGTGGGCTTCTGGTCCAAGAAAGCCTGGGAAAATCCGAGGGGGAAAGTAAACTTTCCCCTACGGATTATTCCCTGGCTTTCCCCGGATGCATAGCATCCGGGTTGGCGGCGTTCTCCGCAGGCTC
>ONRC01000044.1 GCA_900320085.1 uncultured Eubacteriales bacterium | reverse complement strand
GAATCAAGCATTTTTCTCAAGCTATGCTGTTTCCGCTATGGAGGTCCAGGAGATGAAATCTCCTGGTTCAGGGGTACAGGGGGCTGAATAAGCCCCCTGTTTCGTCTTTGCTTTTCACCCTTCACAACATGACTGTTATCAGTTTAAAAACAGAATGCGCATGAATTTGATGCAGGCAGGAGGAAAAAGCAAGAAACACGACGAAATATGAAAATGGAGAAATATCTGTGAAAACAGATCATCCGTCCCGCACAAAATCAAGGAGTGTATGCGCACATGAAAACGAATCTTCTTCGCTGGTGCATCGCAGCCGTGATGCTGATCCTGATCGTCACGTTTTTTTCCACTCCCGCACTGGCGGAAGTGCAGCCCCTGCCGCTGGACATGAAGGTGACGGGGCGCGAGCTGCCCGCGTCCGGATGGATTTCCGAAAACGAATATCAGGACGAATCCATTCATATTATTATGGAGGAGAAGAACTGGAAGCCCAAGTACAGCAACGACTGGGTCATGTGCCGCTGGGTGCGCATCAAGATCAAGGACCCGACCCAATTGCGCACGACCCTGAGCTTTGAGGATTACAGCAACCCCGAGCAGTCCCGGCCCAAGGACATGGCGGCCAAGCTGAACTCCGTAGTCGCCTGCAACGACGACTTCGTCAAGTATAAGTACGACGCCAGCTACGTGGTGCGCCAGGGCGAAGAATACCGCAAAAAGCCCAACGGCAAGTGGGACGTGCTGATCATCGACGACCAGGGCGATTTCTCCTTCGTGAAAAACGCCACGGACAAAACGCTGGATGAAAAGCTCAGCGAGCTGGAAGCCGCCGGTCGAAAGGTCATCAACGCCTTCTCCTTCGGCCCCGTGCTGGTGGTGGACGGCCAGCCCCAGGAAATCACCGTGGAAAACACCGACCGCCGGGAACCCAACCTGAACGCGCAGCGTATCGCCATCTGCCAGCTGGGCGAACTGGAATACGGCATCTTCGAAGTGGACGGCGGCAACGGCAACGGGATGAAGCTGTTCCAGGTGGCGGATTTCATCGTGCGGGAAGAAGTGTTCCCCGAATGCAAGGTGGCCTTTAACCTGGACGGCGGTGGCAGCACCAACCTGATGCTGAACGGCAAGCGTGTGCACAAGACCCTCAACAGCCGCAGCATCTCCGGCCTGATTTACTTTGTCTCCGCCGTGGTGGGGGAATAAGCGATGGAAGCGTTTCATCTGGGACCCGTCACAATTTATTCCTACGGCCTGGTGATGGCGGCATCCGCCGCGCTGGCCTTTGCGCTGACGGCCTGGCAGGGAAAAAAGCAGGGCTTGAAGCCCGGCACGGTCAGTTGGTTCGCGGTGCTGTCCATTCCCCTGGCTCTGCTGTTCGCGCGAATCGGTTATTGCCTGGTGATGCTGGACTGGCTGCTGGATCAGGGCTTTGACTTCCTCTGGCAGTTCAATCGCGGTGGATACATGCTCTACGGCGCACTGCTGGGCGGTGTCCTGGCGGGCGCGCTGACCGCAAAAATCACGCGTCAGCCTATTAGCGGCATTCTGGACGCCGCCGCCGCGCCCACCGCGTTGATGATCGTCCTTGCCCGCATGGCCGAACCGCTGGTGAACCTGGGCTACGGCTACGACATCGAGGAATGGTTCGACCCCTTCGAGGAAAAGTGCATGATCGCCTGGGAAGATCCCTCCATCCTTTTCCGTTTTCCGCTGGGGGAGCAGAACTATTACGGCGTGTGGTGCTTCGCGGTGTATCTGCCCGAAGCCATCACGGCCCTGGTGATTTTCTTCATTTTAATTTTCCTCAAAAAGCGTAAGCCCGGAGGAAAGGCGCTGCTGATGCTGCTGCTCTACGCCGGGACACAGGCTTTCTGGGAATCCATGCGGCAGGACGCCGTGCTCAAGTGGGGCTTTGTCCGCGCCAGCCAGCTGTTCAGCGGCATTGCGGTGCTTATCGTGCTCATCATTTCCTGGCGGATGCTGCCAAAGCCGCAGCACAAGCGTTCCTTACTGTGGCGCGGCGTCAGCTGCATTCTGCTTTCCTGCGGCGTTATCATGGCCATGGAGTTCGCGCTGGAGCAGAAAATCGGCTTCCTCACCTGGATGCGTATGGACGTGTGCTACGCCGTCATGGCCCTCGGCTGCCTCGGCCTCATCTTCTCCGTCCTCCCCGTGTGGAAAAAAGCCTTCCCCGCGGACAACCCCTGATTTTCTGTGGATAACTCCGGGAACACTTGTGGATCGTTTTTCTCCGCCCTTGCGGCGTCAGGCTTTCATTTTCCACAATCCGGGGAATGAACCATTGTGGACGATGGGGATAGCGATCATTCTTCCTTTTGAAATGTAAATGCTTCACAGAAGGGACCGCTGGGGGCTGCGCGCCCCCAGACCTGCGCCAGGGGGATGATCCCCCTGGACCCGCAATAGCGGATGCGTGTTGAATAATCAGGCAAGCATCGTTCCCGCTGTTCCTTGAAGGAACGCGGAAGTCTGGCTTGACGCCGTATGGCTTCTGGCCCGGCGTCCTATGGACGCCAACCCGGATGCTTTGCATCCGGGGAAAGCCAGGGAATCATCCGTAGGGGAAATAAATTTTCCCCTCGGATGTTCCCGGGCTTTCTTGGGCCAGAAGCCCTCAAACTTTTCGTCACCCCATCGCGGCAGGCGGAACTTGTCTTTTATCTCCAACGGCCTGAATCGCCTGCTGAGATGCAAGGGATGTATCCCTTGCCGCGGGGTTTGGGGCCGCGCAGGCCCCAACGTTTCTCTCTTGCAACACGATCCACCCGCTGAAATAAAATCCCCCAAAGCTTGATTTTTCACTGGAAGTGTGCGAAAATAGAGGATGTTCCACCATGTATCCACATCCATCCCGAAAGTTTCCACAGGGAAAAAAGGCGCGGGAAGGATGGCATTGCATGGATTCGGAGAAGTTATCCACTTTTCCACAGGGACTAATACTACTACTGAGAATATATATTACTACCACTACCGTCATTGGGCGGCGCTGCCGCGGATGGCGGAAGCTGCGATAGATGAAAAAACGCCGAAGCAAGACGAATCAAAGAACAGAAAGGGACGGACGATATGCATTTTCGGGTTCAGACCGACGAAATGAATTATGGCTTGGGCATGGTCATCCGTGCGATTTCCGCGCGGCCGGTGAAGCCGGTGTACGACGGCGTGCTGATCGAATCGAATGGAGACGGCCTTGTGCTCACGTGCACCGACGGCGAAATCTCCATCAAGGCGACGGTCAGCGCGCTGGTGGAGGAGGACGGCTGCGCGCTGCTGCCGGCCAAGCTGTTTGCCGAAATGATGCGCAAGCAGCCGGTAGGCGAAGTGGATATCAAGGTGGATGACCGGATGCGCGCGGTGATCAAGAGCCGGGGCAGTAACACCTCCATGGCATGCATGTCGGCGGAGGATTACCCCGATATCCGCGATATTTCCGGAGAATACCGGGCGGCGCTGCCCTGCAACAAATTCCGCGACGCGGTGTCCAAAGTCCAGTTCGCGGTATCGTCGGATGAAAGCCGGAAGATCCTGACGGGTATCCTGATGGAAGTGTACGAAAAGGAAACGCTGCTGGTGGGTCTGGACGGGTTCCGTCTGGCGCTGCAGCGCCTGGAGGCGGAAAATGAGATTCCCCAGAGTGTGCAGAAGGATCATCTGTCCGCGGTCACGCCGGGGAAGACCCTGGGCGAAGTGAGCAAGATGCTGCCGGACAGCAACGAAAAGTGCCAGATCACCTTCAATTCCTCCCACATCATGTATTCCTTCAATTCCGTGAAGGTGTACGGCACATTGCTGACCGGGGAATTCATCGACTATCGCAAGATCCTGCCCGAAAACTGGAGCACGGAAGCGCTGGTGAACCGCTCCCAGTTCTCCGACGCCATCGACAGGTGCAGCCTGATGGCGCGGGAAGGAAAGAACAACCTGATCTATCTGCATTTAAAGCCCGAAATGCCCATGGAAATGACCGCCAATGCCGACCGCGGCGACGTGCACGAGGAAATCGACGTGGGCTTCCAGGGTAACGAGCTCAACATCGCGTTCAACTCCCGGTATCTCACCGATATTATCCACAATATTGACGGCGAGCAGGTGCGCATGTGCTTCAATTCCAGCGTGTCCCCCTGCATGATCCTGCCCCTGGAAGGCAATGCGTTTACCTTCCTGGTGCTGCCGGTAAGGGTTTTTAATAAGTAAGGGTTTGTGTTATTTAAAGGACACTTTAAAACACAAAGGGAAACGCTGGGGTTTCACCCCAGACCCCACCAGGGGGATGATCCCCCTGGACCCGCAACTGGCGATATTACGTTGTTTGGATAAGCAGACAAGTTTCGCCTGCCGCGCTGGGGAGACGAAAAGTTTGAGGGGTTCTGGCCCAAGAAAGCCTGGGAACATCCGAGGGGGAAAGTGGACTTTCCCCTACGGATGATTCCCTGGCTTTCCCCGGATGCAAAGCATCCGGGTTGGCGGCTTCGCCGCCGGGCCAGAAGCACAACGTCACCAAGCCAGACTTCCGCGTTCCTCCCAGCATCAGCGGGAACAAAGTAAATTTTACTATTCATGTAGTTTCCGCTATTGAGGTCCAGGAGATGAAATCTCCTGGTGCAGGTGCACGAGGGCCGCACAGGCCCTCGCCCCGTTGTGACTTAAAGTGTCCAATAAACAAAACAGTGTTCATAAAACAGCAAAAAAGGCGCGGTTCGTCATGTCCGCGCCTTTCGTTTTCCGGGAGGTTTTGTCGATGTTCAGGCGGTTACTGATGATCATGGCGGTATTGGTGCTTCTGTTCGCGGAAACGGCCTGGGCGGAAAAGAGCCGCCTGCCGGGACCCTGCGATATGACCGCGGAAGAAAAGGCGCTGATTCGCGCGCGCTGTCGCTGCTGGAGGAAGGGAATCCGTTTATGGAGCGATACAATATTATCACCGGTTCTGCTGTGCAGGCGCGGATGCCCTACGGTGTGCCGTACCTGTACGGTGGGCAGGCGGAAACGCACGTGTTCGCCAAGGAGCCGGAATACATCGTGCAGGAAGCGTGGATCAACAGCCCTATCTATTATAGGGCAGGGGTCACGTACATTTACGGCTTTGACTGCGCGGGCTACGTGAAATGGGTGTGGAAGCAGGCCGGTCTGGGCCAGCTCCCCAGCGGACAGGAGATGCTGAACGACGGTTACCGCTCCTTTTACCACAGCGTGAGCCGGGAGATGCCGCCGTTTTCGGAGCTGGCCCGCACGCTTCGCCCCGGCGATCTGCTGGTGACGGAAAACCACATGGCGATCTTCCTGGGCACATTGCGCAATTTCGGTTACACGGCGGAGGATGTGCCGCAGCTTGCGCCGTACCTGGACTGGCCGCTGGTGATCCATTCCACCGTGCACGCGGGCGTAGCTGATCATTTTGAATACCTGATTCAGAACGGTTTGCAAAAATACAAGCTGGCTACCGTCACCGACGGCGGCGTGGGTGTATCGCTGTTGGGGGTGCCGGTGGAATCCGCGCCGGGCCACGTGTTCCAGCAGAAGCAGGATACCTGGTATTTTGACCTGCCGGATCATACCTGGCTCACTGTGCTGCCATGGCACGCGGGACAAAGATACTGCTGGTACAGATAATTGAATACTTTTTTGTGAGTTTTCGATGAAAAAGCGGTGGACATTTAGGAAACTCTGTGTTATAATAATTGTGAACAAGTTGATGGGTTCAGCCGAAAAAGCAATACTTTTTTTTCATGGTTCTTGCGCGGGTGGAACTCCGCGTGCGAATAAATACATTTCATAAAGGAGAAACCATTATGAAGAAGGTTCTCGCTCTGGTTCTCGCTCTGGCCATGATGCTGGCCGCCACCAGTGCTCTGGCCGACATCGTGATCTGCCAGAACAAGGTGGAAATCACTGCCGCGATGCAGGATTACGCCAAGCTGTACACCGAAAAGACCGGCGTTGACGTGAAGGTCATCACCGGTGGCGGCTCCTCCGACTACAACACCGTGCTGAAGGCTGAAATGCAGTCCGGCCGCGAACCCGACATCTGGGTCATCGAAGGCCCCGCGGGCTACGAACTGTGGAAAGACAAGATCGCTGACCAGACCGGCGCGGAATGGACCCAGTACACCGCCGCCGCTTACATGGACGGCGACAAGGTGGTCGGCTTCCCCGTGGCCGTGGAAGGCTATGGCCTGGCTTACAACAAGAACATCCTGGACAAGGCCGGCATCGACCCCGCGACCCTCACCAACTTCGACGCCCTCAAGGCCGCCTTTGAAAAGCTGGATTCCATGAAGGAAGAACTGGGTCTGGACATGGTCGTTTCCATGGTGGCCGGCACCACCACCGGCATGACCTGGGTCACCGGTCTGCATAACTTCAACGTCTACCTGACCGTTGGCAACGAGCGCAACGACACCACCTACATCGACCAGGTGCTGGAAGGCAAAGTGGACGAAGAACGCTTCCATCAGTATTGCCAGTACGTGGCCCTGCTGTTCCAGTATAGCACCCAGGATATGCTGCTCAACGGCACCCAGGACAGCCAGCTGGCCGCTTTCGCCAACGGCAAGGCCGCGTTCTATCATCAGGGCAACTGGATGGATCCTTCCCTGGTGCAGCTGAACCCCGACTTTGAAATTGCCTACGCGCCCCATGCTTTCCTGCATGAAGACACCGACGGCATCCTGGTCAATCCTCCCTCCTGGTACGTTGTCAACGAAAACGGCAACAAGGACGAAGCCATCGCTTACCTGAACTACCTGGCTACCAGCGAAGACGGCGCTGACTACATGGTCAACAAGGCCGCCATGGTGCCCGCGTTCACCAACGTGACCCTGGCTCCCACCACTCCTCTGTCCAAGAGCGTCATGGAATGGAACGCCGCCGGCAAGACCTATGACTGGCAGCAGTACAAGCTGCCCGATGGGTTCGGCATGGGCACCCTGGGCCAGATCTACGAGCTGTTCGCCGCTCAGGCCATCGACGTGGATACCTTTGAAACCATGATGAAGGACGCCATCGCCGGTATCGCCAAGTAATTTCATTTCCTGTTTGATTCTCTGATATACCCAGCGGGGGCTGCGCCTTGGGACTCAGGCCTTAGAGCGCGGCCCCCGTTTTTCAAAAGCCTTCCCCTTGAGGGAAAGGTGGCCTGCGAAGCAGGTCGGATGAGGTGATAACATTCATGACCTTTGAGATGGAACGGGTCAACTCCAGCAAATCACCTCATCAGTCAGGCTTTGCCTGACAGCTTCCCCTCAAGGGGAAGCCTTTTGGATGGGTTTACGACCTAACTGAAAAAGGGGGGATTCGCATGACCAGTAAACAGCGGCGCAAGCTGACGGAATTTCTGTTCCTGCTGCCCACGCTGCTTGCGTTCGTGATGGTCATCATCATTCCGTTCATCTACGGTATCTTCTATTCATTCACCGACTGGCAGGGCACCGGCACCTTCAGCAAAATGGTAGGTCTGGAAAACTACAAGGCCATTTTCAATGAGCCCGCGTTCCTGCATTCGTTCCTGAAAACCCTGGAATTCACGGTGATCAACATCATCACGGTCAACGTGGTGGCGTTCATCATTTCCCTGCTGGTCACCAGCGAGATCCGCGGCCGCAACGTGTACCGCGCGGGCTTCTTCGTGCCCAACCTGATCGGCGGCATCGTGCTGGGCCTGATCTGGCAGTTCATTTTCAGCAACATCCTGCCCGCCGTGGGCTCCGCCATCGGCTGGGATCTGATCAGCAAATCGCTGATTTCCAACAAGGATACGGTCATGTTTACCATGGTCACCGTGAACACCTGGCAGTACGCCGGTTACATCATGCTGATCTATGTGGCGGCCATCCAGAGCATTTCCAAGTCCGTCATGGAAGCGGCGGAGGTGGACGGCGCCAAGTACTGGACCCGTATCACCCGGATTCAGATTCCCCTCATGGCCAACGCCTTCACCATTTCCCTGTTCCTGACCCTGACCAACAGCTTCAAGATGTACGATGTGAACGTGGCCCTGACCAACGGCGGCCCTGTGGGCATCTTCATGAACAAGCCCGTCAACAGCTCCGAGCTGCTGGCCCTGAACATTTACCAGACCGCCTTCAAGTACAACAACATGGCCCAGGGCCAGGCCAAGGCTGTGCTGTTCTTCGTCGTGCTGACCATCTTCTCCATCATCCAGGTGTCCTATAACAAGAGCAAGGAGGTGGAAGCGTAATGTCCAAGAAGCAGAAAGAGCAGATCGAGCGCATGGCCGGTTCCATTCCCCATCCGGGGCGGCGCATTGCCCTCGAGATCGTCACGCTCCTCCTCTTTATCCTGTTCATGCTGCCCTTCGTGATCGTGCTGCTGAACTCCATGCGCACGAACGCGGAGATCATCAATGCGCCTGTGGGCCTGCCGGAGAACCCGGCCAACCTGTTCCAGAACATCGCCGACGTATGGAACAATCCCACCTTCAATTTCCTCACCGCTGTCCGCGACAGCCTGATCATCACCATCATCTCCCTGGCCTGTATCTCCATCTTCTCCGCCATGGCCGCGTGGGTGCTGGTGCGCAACAAGACCCGCTGGAGCAACCTTTTGTTCCTCATGTACGTGGCCGCCATGGTCATCCCCTTCCAGGTCGTCATGTTCCCCCTGCTCACCTGGTTCCGCACAGTGGGTGATTTCCTGCATATCCCCATGCTGCGCTCCTATCAGGGCATCATCTTCGCCTACCTGGGCTTCGGTGAGGCCATGAGCATCTTCATCTTCCACGGCTTCATCAAGGGCGTGCCGCTGGAATTGGAGGAAGCGGCGGATATCGACGGCTGCTCCCGCGCGGGCACCTTCTTCCGCATCGTGTTCCCGCTCCTGCAGCCCGTGTTCGTCACTGTGCTGGTGCTCAACGGCCTGTGGATCTGGAACGACTATCTGCTGCCTCTGCTGGTGCTGGGCGCTTCCGGCGACATCCGCACCATCCCCCTGGCTGTGCAGGGCTTCAACGGCTCCTTCGTGAAGCAGTGGAACCTGATCATGGTGTCCACCCTGCTGGCCATGCTGCCCATCATCATCCTGTATATCTTCGCCCAGAAGTATATCGTCAAGGGCATGGTGGAAGGCTCCATCAAATAATCAAAAAGCAAAAAACATTTCTGGGGGGAACCGCTCTTTGAAGCCCAAAGAGCGGTTCCCCCCAGACGCCCTACCGAGAAAGGCAATAAAGGAAGGAAAAGAAGAGTCTTTCATTGTATGATTTATTCAGGAGAACAATTATAATAAACTGGCAATCCGCTCCCGGCTGGTTTTGGCCGGGAGTTTTTACATCTTTCTACCGAAATATCTATTCCCCAGGGTATCAACTTGGAATACAATAAGAAGGTCAAAGGAGGACAGAGAGATGAAACGCGGATTGTCTTTTTTATTGATGTGTATGATATTATTAGGTTCTGTTTCTTTTGGCTGTGCGGAGGATCAAACGGTATCCCTGACCGCTCTGATGGTGTTGCCTGAGGGAACGGACAGGGAAACGCTGAACGCGCTGCTTACCGAAATCGCTCAGGAAACAGGCGTTCAGATCGCCTGGGAGCAAAAGACGGAACAGGAATGGAGCAAGGAAAAGGAGAAGCGCTTTGCTTCCGGACAGCTGCCCGACCTGCTGTTCAACGCGGTCACAGAGGAGGACATCAAAGCGCGGCCTGACCTGTTTGCGGAGCTGAGCATGATCTCCTTCCGTCACGCGCCTGCTTTGCAGGGCATGTTTTCAGACGAGCCGGACACGCTGGCGCTGGCAAGCAATGCCAATGAAGATATGTACAGCGTGCCAGCGTTTCTGGGCATGGAACCGGCGTGCGAAACGATGATGTATATCAACCGGGCCTGGCTGGAAAAGCTCAATCTGTCCATGCCGAAAACGCTGAGCGAATTGAAGAATGTGCTCAAAGCCTTCCGGGACAGCGACTGCAACGGCAACGGCGACCTTTCCGACGAAATCCCGATGGACTGGTGCGGCTGGTTTGGCAGCCCGTATTCGCTCACAAACCTGATCGGCAGCTGGGGCGTGCAGCTGACCAACGACGGAGCAGACGGATTCTTCGCGGAAAACGGCGAAGTGAAAAACTACGCCGTGGATGAACGCTATCGCGCGCTGCTGCTGTACGCAAATGAACTGTATACAGAAGGGCTCGTTTCCAAGAAAGCCACCCGGGGAGAGGAAGCGGATTACCTTGCCCGCTCCCACGGCGATAAGCGCGGCTATGCCATTGTGGGCGTGGCGATAGGAAAAAGCGCCGAGAGCCAGTTCGGAGAAGAATTGAAAGACCAATATGTCCCCCTGCCGCCGTTGGACAACAGCGACGATATGCTGACCACTTCGGAGGCGCGCTGGTCGTATGATTATTCCGGCCTGAATATCCGCGGCAGCTGCGCCGCAGTCAGCGCCGGATGCGCCGATCCCGAAGCGGCCATGCGTTTCCTGGACGCATTCTACCGTAAGGAGATTTCCGAAAAAACGCTGCAAAACGGTCTGACCGGTGTGCTGCCGGTTTACATCCGCCGGGCGGACACCGAAGCGCTGCGCGCGGATGATGAACGTCAGGCGTATGCCGAAGCGCTGGCGAATGTCGATATGGTGACGGAGTATTATCCCCAGGAATGCATGAACTACACGGCGCGGGAGGAAGCCGCCCTGGAAACGCTGCTGGAAAACGTGAATAAGGTGACGCACCAGTGGTGGCCCCGGTTCATGACCGGAAAGGCGGATATTGTTTCCGAGTGGGATGCATATGTGAGGCAGGTCAACGACGCAGGTCTGCCGGAGCTGCTTGCTATTCGGCAATACGCCTTTGAAGTCTATCAGGGAAAGTGATTCTTTCAAACTAAAAACGTCCATGCTGAAACAAGGACTGGATCATAATAAAAGAAAAAGCCTGCCGCTCCGAAAGGAGCAGCAGGCTTTATTGATATTCTGAAATGAATCAGAACATGGTGTTCAGCAGTTCGATGCCATCGATCTGCACATCGAAGTAAGGAGCGCTGCGGAATTCGGATTCATGGAAGAAGCCGTCAGCGACCACTTCGGTGTCGGGGGTGAAGGCGTCGTCGGTGTCCACGTCGGCGGTGTAGGAAGCCAGGGCAGCGCCGTCCTTGGTGATGAAGCCTTCGGTGGCGGTGTCGAACACCTTGCGGGTGCCGGCGACGAATTCAGCCTTGGCGGCTTCGACCGCTTCCACAGTGCCTTCGGCGGCCACAGCGGTGTTGATGTCGGTCAGCACGACGGAGCCGGTTTCGATGGTGCCAGTCCAGTCGGTGTCGATGGCTTCGCCAGCGGCCTTCTGGTTGACGATGTATTCAAAGTATGGAGCCCAGTTGATGCGGCTGGACACGATGAAGGTGTTGGGGCAGCTTTCGATGGTGGAGCCGTTGTAGGAAACATCGGGGATACCGGCGTTTTCACAGGCAGTGGGAGCGCCCATGGAGTCGGCGTGCTGGCTGATCAGGTCGCAGCCCAGAGCGATCAGGGCTTCAGCGGCAGCCTTTTCTTCTTTTTCATCGTACCAGGAACCGGTGAACTGCACCTTCATGGTCACGTCGGGGCAAACGCTCTTGGCGCCCAGGTAGAAGGAGGTGTAGCCGGAAACCACTTCGGCATAGGTGAAAGCGCCAACGTAGCCCATCAGGGGCGCTTCGCCCTTGAGCTTGCCAGCGGCCTTGATCTCGTTCAGCTTCATACCGGCGGCGATGCCAGCCAGGTAGCGGCCTTCATAGATGGCGGCGAAAGCGTTGTGGAAGTTGGCCAGACCCGCGGTGTGGGCCATGGTGCCGGTGGCGTGGCAGAATTCCACGTTGGGCAGTTCCTTGGCGGCCTGCAGCATGAAGCTTTCATGGCCGAAGCTGTCGGCGAAGATGATGTTGCAGCCTTCGTCCGCCAGGTCCAGAGCGGCTTCGTAGCATTCGTTGGATTCGGGGATATTGCGCTTCACGATCACCTGGTCGTCGCTCAGGCCGAGCAGTTCCTTGGCTTCTTCCACGCCCTTGATGAAGTTGAGGTCGTAGGTGGAGTCTTCGTCATGCAGCAGGATCACGCCCAGCTTCACGTTTTCCTTGCCTTCGGCCAGCGCGGACACGCAGCCCAGGCACAGGGCCAGGGAGAGCAGCAGAGCAATCAGTTTTTTCATGGTTGGTTTTCCTCCTCCAAATGTGTTGGTTGGATGATGATGTATTTTGTCAGTCGTCGGCCAGGAGGATCTTTCCATCCTCGATGCCGGTGACGACTGCCAAAGACTGGATGTTGACGCCCATGGCGCGGATGTTCTTTCCGCCGGGCATGAAGCCCTTTTCAATGCCGATGCCGATGCCGATCACTTCGCACCCCGTCTGGGCGCAGAGGGCCATCATGCCCTGGCAGGCCTGGCCGTCGGCCAGGAAGTCGTCCACGATCAGCACGCGGCTGCCCTTGGGCAGGAACTTTTTGTCCACACGGATGATATTTTCCCGCTTGTGGGTGAAGGAGTACACGGAGGCCTGGGCCACGTCGGGGCTCTGCACCACGGTGGCACCCTTCTTGGCGAACAGCACGGGAATATCGCCCATCGCCCGGGCGGTGGTCAGCGCCAGAGCAATGCCGCTGGCTTCCACGGTCAGAATAATATCGGGCTTTTCATTGGCAAAGCGCTTCGCCAGCTCCTCGCCCATCCGAAACATGAGCCCGGTGTCAATGCGGTGATTCAAAAACATATCCACTTTCACAACGTCTTTTCCGATGCAAACGCCGTCCCGGGCAATGGCTTCTTTCAGCTCCCGCATGATGCGCGCCTCCTTCAGATCGGCCGATAAAAAAGCCGAACATTCAAAGAAAATACGATATTATTGTACAGAAAAAACACAAAAAAAGCAAGGGCTTTTCTAAATTAAATCGACATTTTCTTTACTTGCCGGATATGGGAAGAATTATTCCGAATGTTTGGATGAGGAGAGTGTAAAGGACGCTTTAAGTCGGTTAAGAGAGAGGAGATAGGAGGGAGAAGATAGGAGATAATGATACTATGATTTCAATATGCGTGCAGGTTGACGCAAGGCAATTGATTCATCTCTATATATCTCCTATCTTCTATCTATTTGACTTAAAGTGTCCATTCACTATATAAAAAAGCCGGGAAAGAACGGCGTTCTTTCCCGGCGGCAGTCATGATACAGAAAGCAACAATTAACCCATGCCGACCATCGTAAGCAGCACTCTGCCGGTTTCGACGGCTTCCTCCACCACTTCGGGCTGGGCCACCACGATGAACTGCGCCAGCAACGACAGCATCAGGCTGGCCAGCAGCAGGATGATCGCGCCGCCCAGACGGGAGGAGATCTGCGCGAAGGGCATCAGCTCCATGCGGTCCGCGGCGGACAGCACGGCCACGTCGCCGGTGCCGCCCATGTTGGACATGCACAGACCGGCGGTGATGCCAGCTTCAAAGGGATAGAAGCCCACCAGCTTGCCGATCAGGGCCGCGCCGACGAACGCGCCGATGCAGGTGGCCGCGCACAGGAGCAGGTAGGTGAGGGAGAAGCTGCTCACCACTGTGCCAATGTCCAGATAGCAAATGCCGATGCCGATGAGCAGCATGTTGGTCAGGTTCTTCATCACGAACTGGAACCACTGGTAGCAGGCCACTTCGATGCGTTCCGGCACGATGTTGGTGATCTTGCAGATGGCCACGGTAATGATCATCCAGGCGTAAGCGTGGATGGTGATGCCGGTGCCCAGGGCGTTCCACAGCCCCTGCAGGATAAAGCCCCAGGCGAAGAACGCGCCGGAAACCAGCAGACCGACGCCCATGTTCTTCAGGTCAATGTGGTCGCGCTTCTGCTGCATTTCGGGGCTGATTTCCAGTTCCTTGGGGTCCATGTGGCCCGCCTTCATCAGCTGGCCGTTGCCGTTCATCTTGCCCCGGATGACCTTGACCAGGATGCCGGCCATCACGATGGACACGGCGTTGCCGATGGCCACGGCGGGGGTCATGACGGACAGGGCTTCCGCCGCGCTCATGGAGGAGCTGGCTTCAAAGATTTTGGAAAGCGGGGTCGCGCCGGCGCCCATGCCGCCACCCATGATGGGCAGAGCGATCAAAAGCAGCGCGTTCATCACGGGATAACCCATCAGCGCGGCCACGCCCATGCACAGGCCGAAGGCCAGGATCAGGCCGCCGAAGATGGCCGGGAAGTAACGAGCCGCGGCCTTCACCAGCAGCTTGCGGTTCATGCCCAGGATGGAGCCGGTGATCAGGGCGGCGATGTACCAGTCCAGGAAGCCGCCGGTGGTTTTGAAGAAGGTGCCGATGTTGCCCACCAGATCCAGCGTGCCCAGGGGCAGCTTCATATCCGCGTTGGGAATGATGCCAAAGTAAACCAGCAGGCCGGAGCCGAAGATGCACACGATGGCGCCGCCGCCCAGGTAGTCTTTGATGATGGGGGTGTGGTCGCCGATCCAGCCCAGGATCTCGCCCAGCACCATCATGAACAGGAAGCAGCCCGCCATGCCCTTGGGCAGCACGCCCAGGTAGGTGGCAAGCAGGGTGACCACGGTGATTACCAGAAATAACGGCCAGGGGAGGGTAAAGAAGGTCAATGGCTTTTTCGCTTTTGCCTGATTACTCATAGTGATCTCTCCATTCTTCGCGGTTGGTGAAATATGAGTTCCAAGTTTGTTTGGTCATATGCATGACAGAAAAAGGCATTTAGGCTTAGAACTTGGAACTTTCACCTTGGAACTTTCTATCACAGCCTCGCCACGCCGCTGTCCCGCGCGGCCTTGGCGACGGCGGCGGCCACGGCGGGGCCGATGCGCTTGTCAAAGGCCAGGGGCAGGATATACTGGGCGGTCAGCTCTTCGGGAGCCACCAGGTCGGCCAGGGCATGGGAGGCGGCCTGCTTCATTTCCTCGTTGATGTCGCGGGCGCGGACGTCCAGCGCGCCGCGGAACAGGCCGGGGAAGCACATCACGTTGTTGATCTGGTTGGGATGGTCGCTGCGGCCGGTGCCGACCACGGCGGCGCCAGCCTCCAGCGCTTCGTCGGGCTCGATCTCAGGGGTGGGATTCGCCATGGGGAACACGATGGCGCCGGGGTTCATGGACTGCACCATTTCCTTGCTCACGATGTGGGGCGCGGATACGCCGATGAACACGTCGGAGCCCTTCATGGCATCGGCCAGCTTTCCGGAGAACTTTTCGGGGTTGGTGAGCTTCGCCATTTCTTCCTGGGCGGGGTTCATCTGTTCGCCTTCGCACAGGATGCCGAAGCGGTCCACCATCTTCAGGTGCTTCACGCCCAGGTTCATCAGGTGCTTGCCGATGGCGATGCCCGCGCTGCCCGCGCCGTTGATGACCACCTTGGCTTCGCCGATGTCCTTTTTCACCACGCGCAGGGCGTTGATCAGCGCCGCGCCGACGACAACGGCGGTGCCGTGCTGGTCGTCATGGAACACGGGAATATCGCAAATTTCCTTCAAGCGCTTTTCAATTTCAAAGCACCGCGGCGCGGCGATGTCCTCCAGGTTGATGCCGCCGAAGGAGCCGGAAATCAGGTACACCGTGCGCACGATCTCGTCCACGTCCTTGCTGCGCACGCAGATGGGGAAGGCGTCCACGTCGCCGAAGGCCTTGAACAGAGCGCATTTGCCTTCCATCACGGGCATACCGGCTTCGGGCCCGATGTCGCCCAGGCCCAGCACGGCGGTGCCGTCGGTGATGACGGCCACCAGGTTGTGGCGGCGGGTGAGGGTGAACGATTTATCGTAGTCCTTCTGAATTTCCAGGCAGGGCTGCGCCACGCCGGGCGTGTAGGCAACGGACAGATCGTCCTTGTTCTTGACGGGAACGCGGGACACGACCTCGATCTTGCCTTGCCATTCGCCATGCAGACGCAGGGATTCTTCCATGTAATTCAATTGGGGCACCTCCTTAAAAATCTTATGGTCTTTGGCTTCATTATACATGTTTCGTTTGGAAAAAACAATGCCATTTCTGGCATTTAAACAAAAAACAATA
Organism: uncultured Eubacteriales bacterium; assembly: GCA_900320085.1. Taxonomy (GTDB): domain Bacteria; phylum Bacillota; class Clostridia; order Christensenellales; family Aristaeellaceae; genus RUG563. The sequence continues at coordinate 9,389 of ONRC01000044.1, read as the reverse complement.
AAATTACAGCAAAAAAATCACAGCCCTGTGAGGAAAAGAATTTCCCGCTTGAATTGTCGTAAAGGATGCTTCACTTGTCGGTTTGCATCCTTCAAAAACGCATGGAAATTTGCTATAATCATCCTGTCGCAGGGGAGTAGCCAAACGCGGTATGCCGCGCGGTTCACGAACCGTCATCCGGCGCTGTGCGCCTGGTCGGAACGAGAAGGCAAGACCTGTGTCCACCATCGTGGGCGCAGGTCTTTTTTGCTCCCACTGCTCAGCAGAAAAACGAAAGGAGGAATCGTCATGCTGAGGCTCATCGCAATCTTCTTCATTCTCTCTCTCCTGTTCCGCCGTCCGCGGTATCATCATCCGCCCTTCATGGGCTGGGGCATGGGGTTCCCCTTCATGGGCGGATACGGCTGCCACCATCATCGTCATCACCATCATCATGGCCCCTATGGCATGTTCTGACGAACCCCGTTTTCCAACGCTCCGCTGCGAATAAAGGCAGCGGAGCGTTTTTGCCATACCGAAAGGCTTGCCGCCGGTTTTTCCCTGTGCTATAATCACCGTTGGTTACCAATGTCAAGGAGGCCCTGTATGGATGCTTTTACCGTGGAAACGCTGTCGCTTCCACAGATCCGCGCGATATACCGGGAGCGCATAACCCAGGACTTTCCCCAGGATGAAATAAGGCCCCTGGCCATGCTCGAAAAAGCGCTGGCCCGAGGCGAATATGTTTGCTATGGCGCGGTAAGCGAAAAGGATATTCTGGCTTACGCCTATTTTGTCAAGCTGAAACAAAATGAAAAACCTTACGCGCTGTTTGATTATTATGCCGTCCGGCAGGATATCCGCGACCGGGGCGTGGGCAGCCGGTTCATACAGGCGCTGATTGCCGGGCCGCTCAGGGAAATGGACTGTGTGCTGCTGGAGGTGGACGACCCTGGCTGCGCCCAAACCCCGGAGGAAGCGGAGAAAAGAAACCGCCGTTTGGCGTTCTATCTGCGAAACGGCCTCAGGGACACGGACGTGAAAGCCACGGTATTCGGCGCGCAGTTCAAAATCCTTACGCTTCCGTTGGGGAGCGCGGTATCGCGGGAGGAGGTCAGGCAAAAGTATGCCGCCCTGTACCGCGCTTTGCTCCCTCCCGTACTGTTTCAGGAGAAAGTGTTCATTTACAATGACGATGAATGAAGGAAGGATACGCTCATGCAGGTCACGCCGTACATGTACCTGATCGTGCTGCCGATGGTGTTTTTGGCGTCCACGGTGGACGCTATCGCGGGCGGCGGCGGGCTGATTTCTCTGCCCGCGTATTCCTTGGCCGGACTGAACTATGATTTTGCCTCGGGCAACAACAAGTTCTCCTCCACCTTCGGCACCCTGATGGCGACCATCCGGTATTACCGAAGCGGCAAACTGATGGTGGTTCCCGCGCTGATCGCAGCCATCGCGGCGCTGCCCGGCTCCTGGCTGGGCACACGCGCGGCCATGGCGCTTGGCAACCGCGTGATGCAAATCTTTATGCTGTTCGCCATTCCCGTGGTCGGCGCACTGGTGCTGTTCAACCGGAAAACCGCGGAGGAATCAAAGCCCGTCACCAAGCGGCAGTATCCCCTATGCGTTCTGATCGGCCTGGTGATCGGGTTTTACGACGGCTTTTTCGGGCCCGGCACCTTTCTGATCGTTTTGTTCACCCATCTGCTGGGCATGGACATGGTGACGGCCTCTGCCACCGCCAAGCCGGTGAACCTGTTCAGCAACATCGCCTCTCTCGCCACCCGCATTGCGGCGGGCAATGTGCTCTTTGCCCTGGCCTTTCCAGCCATGGCCTGTTCCGTGATGGGCGGCTGGCTCGGCGCGAAATTGGCCCTCACCAAGGGGGCCAGGCTCATCCGCTTCGTGATGCTGGGCGTGCTGGTTCTGCTCACCGTGCGGCTGGCTATGGAATGGCTGGCGTGAAGCGAAGAAAACAATAAAGCTGATAAAAGGACAGAAGCAGTTTTTACCTCTCCGTGCGAAGGATACCCGCGGCTTTCAGCGCGGGCCGTACGGCGTGGTAGAACACCGGCGCGGCGACGATGGCGGCCCCGGCGTTGATGATGGAAGCGGGGAATTTGCTCACCATCGGCGCCCAGATGTTCCCCGCGATCGCGCCGTACACGCCGGTTTTGAGCATATACAGCGCCACATAGGTCAGCGCGCCGCACACGCACGCGATCACGACCCGGACCACGGGCTGCTTTTCCTCCGGCTTGCCCGCTATTTTTCCGCATACCCAGGCCATGGCGAACTTGCTCACAAAGGTAATGAGCAGGTTGACGATGCCTTCATTGTACATCGTCAGATCATAGAGCGCCGAGCCCAGCCCCGCGGCCACGCCGCCCAGGTTCGGCCCCAGCAGCAGCCCGGCCAGCAGACACACCGCGTTGGCAAAATGCACATTGGAGCCCAGGAGCGGGAAACGGAACAGCGTGACCACATACACCATCGCGGCCAGCACGCCCACCAGCACCGTGTTCAAAACTTTTCTATCCTGGTTCTTCATCTGGAATCATCTCCTTACAAAACCCTTTCCGAATCCCTTGACCGGAAAGTGGAATCAGTATATACTGAAAGTGGCTATAAAAAAAGTGCCAGAACAGGAGAAAAACATAAGACCAGATGGAACGGCAAAAACCCGCTTACCTGAAACTATACGAAACGCTTCGGGAAAAGATCACCCAGGGAGTGTGGGCCTATGGGGACCGAATCCCCTCCCGCCGCGAAACCGCGCGGGAAGAGGGTCTGAGCGTGATTACGGTAGAGCACAGCTATGAGCTGCTCTGCCAGGAAGGCTATATCGAATCCCGTGCCCGCAGCGGTTATTATGTGATTTATCGCCCGCTGGACGGCTTTGCCCAGGTACCGCCGCCCCGCGCTGCCGTCCCTGGGCGGTATGCGCCGAAGCAGGAAAACAGCTTCCCCTTCTCCGTCCTTACCCGCACCATGCGAAGGGTCATGACGGAATACGGGGAGGCACTGCTGAACAAATCCCCCAATACCGGCTGCGATGCCCTGCGCCAGGCCATCGCCCGTTACCTGGCTCGCAACCGGGGGATGAACGTCACCCCGGAGCAGATCGTGATCGGCTCCGGCGCGGAGTACCTCTACGGGCTGGTGGTGGAAATGCTGGGGCGGGGCAGGCTCTATGCCATCGAAAGCCCATCCTACGCCAAAATCGAGCAGGTGTACCGCGCGAAGGGCGTCCGATGCGACCTGCTGCCACTCACGCACGACGGCATCCAGTCCGCCGCCCTTGCCGCCACAAAAGCGTCCGTTTTGCATATCACGCCCTACCGCAGCTTTCCCAGCGGCGTGACCGCCAGCGCGTCCAAGCGCCGGGAGTACATCCACTGGGCGGCGGAGAATGACCGTTTCATCGTGGAGGATGATTTCGAGTCGGAATTTTCCCTGCTGCGCAAACCGGAGGAAACGGTGTTTTTTCAATCCCCAAAAGAAAATGTGGTCTATCTGAACACGTTTTCCCGCACCGTTTCGCCCTCCATCCGCGTGGGATATATGGTACTGCCGCCTCGTCTGATTCCGCTTTTTTCCGAAACGGTAGGCTTCTATTCCTGCACGGTGCCTGCATTTGAGCAGTACGTGCTGGCGGAGCTGATGGACAATGGCGATTTTGAACGCCATATCAACCGCATTCGCCGCATGGAGCGAAAAAAGATGAACGGCTTAAAGACGCAGACGTTTTGACGATACAGATCATCCCATCATATACCATCATCCATTGCGGATTGGTGGTATATTTTTTTACGCCGGTTCATACCTTGTAACATGGACTGGCGTTTGATCGTGCCCGGGGAAACGGGCTGGGAGGCGGTGGACTGGACGGAGGCGCGGGAAGTGCGGCTGCGGCCGGGACAAGGCGCGGCGGTGACGCTTGGGGATCGGATCTGGCAGGGCGAATACCGTCTTTCGCCCCGGGACGTTTTGCAGGCGGCGCAGGCCCTGACCGGCTATGCGCTGGCGGCGAGGCAGGAGGAGCTGTCGCGTGGATTCGTGCCGCTGGCGGGCGGACACCGGCTGGGCATATGCGGGGTGATGGGGCCGAAGGGCTTTCGGGAAATCACCAGCCTGTGCGTGCGGCTGGCGCATGAAATCAAGGACGCGGGAAAGGACGTTTTTCCGCTGCTGCAAGGCTGCTCTGCGTTGATCATCGGCCCGCCCGGCGCGGGCAAAACCACGCTGCTGCGGGATGTGATCCGGCTGCTTTCCCTGCATGGAACGCAGGTGGGCGTTGCGGACGAGCGGGGAGAAATCGCCGGGTGCCGGGATGGGATACCGCAGCTGGATGTGGGGCCGAACACCGACGTGATCACCGGGATGGACAAGGCAAAGGCGCTGCTGCTGCTGATTCGCGCCATGGCCCCGCAGGTGGTCGCTACGGACGAAATCGGCGGCCCGGAGGACGCGGCGGCAATTCTGGAAGCGAGCCGGTGCGGGGTGCGGGTGATCGCCACAGCGCATGGGAAAAACGTGTGGGAGGTTCGCCGGAGGCAGGGGATGGAAGCGTTGTTTCAGCAGGGAGCGTTTCAGAAAACCGTTGTACTCACAGCGCCGGGAAGCCCGCCGGTCATCAGGGAGGCGGAACCATGATCGCGTTGGCTTTGCTGGGGGCAGGGGCCTGCGTGGCCCTGGGCATGAGCGCGGCGAATCGCCTGAACCTGCGGGAGGCTGGTTTGCAGACTTGGGAAAACGCGCTGCTTCGCATGGATGCCGCGGTGAACAACAGCGCTGCGCCGCTGGTAGAGGTGCTGCGCCGGGGCGCGGCGGACAATCTGCCTGTTTTATTGGAACTAATATCCCGATTGGAAACCAGGCCCGCGTCCTCCGCTTCTGAACTGCTGGACAGACTGCCCTGGGAAGATACCCTGCTTCCGGCCGAAAAGGAAACAATCAATGACTGCCTGACCGCGCTTTTCTCGCCCTCCTTGCAGACCCAGTCCCAGGCCTTGGCCTACGCCCAAAGCCAGTGGCGGATGTACCGCCAATCCTGCCGCGAAGCCCGCGATAAAAACGTCCGGCTCTATACCAGCCTGGGCTGGCTCGGCGGCGCGGCGGTATTCATTTTATTATGCTGAACGGTGCTTGTTCAGCTGTGGTACATTCAAATGCGCTTTAATGCAATAAGAGAGTGCAGAATTCGGATTTTTCATGATGATAACAACCAGCTTGAACCAGAAACATCTACTGCAAACGTTATTCTGTCATCCCGACCGAAGCGGAGGCGAGAGCCGCAGCGGAGTGGAGGGACCTGAGAAAAGCATAAGAAATCAAGCGACACAATATCCAGCTCTTAGGTCCCTCGACTTCGCCTCACCTCTGGTTCGGCTCCGCTCGGGATGACATTGCTTGTTGAATGATAAAATGGTTGACCGTCGGTTTCAAATCGCACAGTATATCAATCTATACTCTGCAATTTAAACTCTGCATTCTCATATAGCGTTAAAGTGTCTTTTCCGTAAAGGTTTTCAGAAAGAGGTTTCCCCAGAAAGGAGTCGTAACCTTGCAGATTCAAGTGCTGCTGAAAATTGCCGGGGTGGGGCTGCTGGTGACGGTGATCTGCCAGGCGCTGACGAAGGCGGGGCGGGAGGACATCGCCACGGTGGCGACGGTGGCGGGCATCCTGATCGTGGTGATGATGGTGGTGAACCTGGCGGGGGACGTGCTGGCCCAGGTGCAGGCGGTGTTTCAGCTGCCATGACGGAGGCACTTCGGATGGCGGGGTTTGCCGCGGTGGCGGCGATGCTCAGCTTCACCCTGCGGGCGGCGCATCGTCAGGCAGGCGCGGCGGTAGCCATGGCAGCGGGGCTGATGCTCTTTTTTTTCGCTCTCACCCAGCTCGGCGCGGCGGTGGAGGCCCTGCGTTCCCTGTCGGAGCGGGCGGGCATCGGGCAGCAGACGGTCACGCTGCTGCTTAAGCTCATCGCCATGGCCTATGTGACGGAGTTCGCCGTGCAGGCCTGCCGCGACGCGGGGGAGGACGGGCTGGCAGGAAAGGCCGCCCTGTGCGGTAAAATGCTGCTCATGGTGCAAACCCTGCCGCTCATCAGCGAAATCGGAGAGCTGACGTTATCCTTAATCCCATGAAAAGAATCATACTTGTGTTCTTTCTGCTGTTCTTTTTTTGCGCGCATGGCAGGACTGAAAACCTGAATGACGCCCTGGAAAGCGCATTGTCCAATCTTCCTTTGCAGGAATGGCAGTCCGCCTACGACCAGGCATTTCCCCAGGGCGAGGACTTTCACACGCTGATCCTGCGCTTGGCCCGGGGGAAAATGCACCTGGACGCGGAAACATTGCTGCGCTCCCTGGCGTCCCGCTTCCTGAACGCGGTGACAGCAAGCGCCTGGCGGCTGGCCCGGCTGATCGTTCCGGCGGTGTTCTGCGGAGTGATGCAGCGGCTGCGGGCTTCCTTTGCCAAAGATACCCTGGGGGAAACGCTCAGCGCGGCCTGCTTTCTGCTGCTGGCGGGCTGCATGGCGCAGGATTTGGGCCAGCACATCCTGCTGGCCCAGGACGCCGTGGCCCGGATGGCGGACTTGATGCAGGCGCTGTTCCCGCTGCTTTTGACCCTGCTGGCGGCGGTGGGCGGCACGGCGGGCGCGGCGTTCTTCCAGCCCGCGGTGGTGGCGGCCGGCGGCACCATGACGGCGCTGGTGCGGTCGGTGACGCTGCCGCTGGCATTGGCGGCGGGGGTGACGGCGATTCTGAACCATTTGTCGCCGCGTATGAAAATCAGCCGTCTGTCCTCGCTTTTTAAGACCGGGGCCAGCTGGACGCTGGGCGTTGGCTTTACCGTGTTCATTTCAGTCACGACCCTGCAATCCCTGGGCGCGGCGGCGGCGGACGGCGTGTCCCTGCGCACGGCGAAATACGCGGTAGACCACTTTGTTCCCGTCGTTGGCGGGATGTTCGCCGACACGATGGACACGCTGGTAGGCGCCTCGCTGCTGATCAAGAATGCCCTGGGCCTGACCGGGCTGTTGCTGTTGCTCTCCACGGCGGCGGTGCCGATGCTGCAAACGCTGGCGGCGTCGATGCTGTACCGGGCGGGGGCGGCGCTGCTGGAGCCGCTTTCTGACCCGCGGAGCGGCGCGTGCCTCCAGGATTTTTCGGACATCCTGATGCTGCTGTTTGTGATTCAATTGTCGGTGGGGGCCATGTTTTTGCTGCTGGTTGCGCAGATGCTGGTGGTGGGCAACCTGACGGTGATGCTGCGATGATGGGATTTTTGAAGCAATTGACGGGGCTGTGCCTCCTCCGGCTGGTGCTGGACTTTATGCTGCCGGAGGGCGACGCGGCCCGGTACGCCGACCTGGGCGTGGAGCTGTGCATGATGGTGTGTATGCTGCGGGGTATTTTTCTTGCGGCAGGGAGTATCTGAAACAATTATTATGAAATTTTTGGTATCCAAATATGAGGCTTCTCCTTTCGCCTTTCTCGGAAAGGGGTCTGGGGGAAACCGCTCTTTGGGCTCCAAAGAGCGGTTTCCCCCAGAAATATCCTAATCGTACAATCAGGGGAGCAGCGCGATGAAGCTTTGGCTGGACAGGTTAAAGACCATGAAAAATGGACCGTGGCTGCTGGCGCTGGTGTGCTGCGCGGTGGCGCTTTTGCTGCTGCCGCTGGGGGAAAGGAACGCGGTCGCCATGACGGAGGAGGAGCAGCGGGTGAGCGCCACGCTGTCGAAGATCGCAGGCGCGGGCGACGTGCGGGTGAGCATTTACTACGCCCAGGAGGCGTCTGCGTTTGGCGGCGGCAGCCGCGCGCCGGTCGGCGCGGTGATCGTGGCGGAAGGCGCAGGGGATATTACGGTCCGGCTGAATCTTCTTCGGGCGGCGGAAACGCTGCTGGGTCTGGACGCTAATCAAGTGGACGTGTTTTTGATGGAGGATAAGCCATGAAGGATCGGATTTTGAACGTGCTGATGCTCGCCGCCGTGGCCGCGGCGCTGATTCTGACCTTTCTGAAAGGCGCGCCGGATACGGCAACCAGCCTACCCATGGCTTCCGTCGCGCAGCCCGCCTCCACCATTTCGCCGCACCCGGCAGAGGTTTACCGCGCGCGCAGAAAAGAAACCCGCGCCATGGAGCAATCCCTGCTCACCACCCTGATCGACAGTGAGCATACTGCCCCGGAAACCAAAGCCATGGCGGAGCAGCAGTTAATTGAAATCACCTCCAATGATGAAACCGAGCTGGCGGTAGAAGGCGCGCTGGCGGCGCAGGGCTACACCGACGCTTTATGCGTTTCGCGGGACGGGAGCATGACCGTGTTTTTGCCCACGGAAATCGACGCGGAAAAAGCGGCGTACTTCCTGGAAATGGCCCAGGACGCGTCGGGGCTGGCGGCTGAAAATATCCGCCTGACGGGCTATTAAATCAACAGATTCTGTGCTATACTGTGTCCATGAATCCAAGGAGGTACTTGATTGATGCTGCGCAGCGGAAAAGTGGTCGCCGCGGAAAACGGCGTGCTGGAAGTGTGTTTTGAACGGCCCGAGGCCTGCGCCCACTGCGGTCAGTGCGGCGGGCAGAAGGAAGAAACCTTTGTAAAAATCCCCGGCTCCGCGCCGGTGGGGCGATGGATTGACGTGGACATGCCGGAAGGCCAGGTGCTCAAGGCCTCCATGCTGGCCTATGTGATGCCGCTGCTGATGCTGCTGGGCGGGCTGGCGCTGGGCAGCGTCCTGTTTGAAAAGGAAATTTTCTGGGCGCTCACCGGCGTTGTGTGCATGGGCGTCAGCTGGCTGATCCTGCGCCTGATCGAAAAACGGATGAAACAAAAATCTGTCTGGCAGCCCAAGGTGGTCAACGTTTACGGCGAGGACGAAACACCGCTGTTCAAATAATCCAACGCATCAAAAATCCCCCGTCGAGCCATCGGCCCGCGGAGGATTTTTTTGGATTTATACTGCTAACAGTCGTGTTCTCAAGGATGAAATTACAATCAAACAGAAGGAACGCTGGGGCTGTTCGCCCCAGACCCCAACCAGGGTCCTGAGGACCCTGGACCCGCAACTGGCGAAATAACGTAGTTGGGATAGACCAACAAGCTCCGCCTGGCGCGCTGGGGTGACGAAAAGTTTGAGGGCTTCTGGCCCAAGAAAGCCAAGGAATCATCCGTAGGGGAAAATACATTTTCCCCTACGGATGATTCCTTGGCTTTCCCCGGATGCGAAGCATCCGGGCTGGCGGCTTTGCCGCCGGGCCAGAAGCACTACGGTGCCAAGTCAGACTTCTGCGTTTCTCCCCGAATCAGCGGGAACCAAGCTTTCTTTTCCAATCAAGCTGCTTCCGCTATTGAGGTCCAGGAGATGAAATCTCCTGGTTCAGGGGTAC
>ONRC01000008.1 GCA_900320085.1 uncultured Eubacteriales bacterium | reverse complement strand
TTTGCATCCGGGGAAAGCCAGGGAATCATCCGAGGGGGAAAATGAATTTTCCCTCTCGGATGTTCCCAGGCTTTCTTGGGCCAGAAGCCCTCAAACTTTCCTTAACCCCAGCGCGGCATGCGGAGCTTGTCTGCTTTTCCCAACTACGTTATTTCGCCAAGTGCGGGTCCAGGGTCCTCAGGACCCTGGTTGGGGTCTGGGGCGAACAGCCCCAGCGTTTCCCTTAGTGATTTAAAGTGTCCTTTAAGTTCCTCCCCCAACCTTCACCTTCACCACCGCTTTGCGGCAGAAGGCGGGGCCGTTTTCCGGCAGGCCGGGAGCGTGGGGCTCCCCGGGGAGAAAGACCACGAACTGGTTTTCGTGCAGCGTGAATTCCACATATTTCTCCACACCGGTCACGGGGCGGAAATCGCCTTTCAGTTCGCCCGGGATTCCCAGGCCCCAGCGGAAGCGCTCGCTGCCCTGCAATACCAACTGAATGTCGGCGTACACGTCGTGGGCTTCATAGGCGGGCTCCTTCTCCTGCTGGATGTATTCCTGCATCATCACATACACGTCGTCCCCCACGATGGCGTGGTTGCCAACGGGCAGGGAAGCAAGGCCGCCCGCCAGCAGAAATTCCTGGGCCGCGGCGAAGTTTTTCCCCAGTCCTTTCAAATCAAACGACGCGTTGTTTCCGATTTCTCCGATGATCATGGCTTGTTTTCTCCCTTCAATATTCTTCGTAGGAATCCGTCTGGGTGTACTTCCCGGACGAATAATGGGCCAGCATAGCCTGGGCGAAGGCCAGGTAATCGTACTTTTCCAGGGCGTCCACGATGCGCTCGTGCTTGGTGACGGTGCTGGCCAGGTGGGGCATTTTCGCTTCCAGCTGGAAGCCGCTGTCCACGGCCCAGATGGCGTCCAGCACCGAATTGAGCACCGAATGGTTCAGCGACCGGAACAGAGCCATGTGGAACCTGCGGTCCGCCTCCGCGAACATTTCGCCCTTTTCCCAGCGCTCCCGGATCTCCGTGGCGCAGGCGCGCATTTCGGCGATGTCTTCTTTGGTAATGGAGTCAAAAGCCTGGCGCATGTAGCTCATTTCCAGGGCCTTGCGGATGGAGAACATTTCCCGCACGTGCTTGCTTTGCCCGTCCATATGGAAAAACAGCACGTTCTGAAAAATGAAATCCAGGCTGAATTCCTGCACCTCCGTGCCCCGGCCCGGGCAGGCCCGCACCATGCCCATCAGCTCCATGCTCTTGATGGCCTCCCGCAGCACGTTGCGGCTCACGCCCAATTGGGCGCAAAGCTGCTGCTCGGTGGGCAAAAGATCGCCGGGCTTCAGCTGGTTTTTCATGATGTAGCTGCGAATCTCCCGGAAGGCCTGGATATACAGCTTTTCGTTGCGGTTCGCTTCCGTCATGGGCATCCCGCCTTTGCGAAGTTTGTAGGATGTTTCGTCCGTTTCATTATAATATAAGCCCTGGCTTCTGTCAATAAAAAAGAATAATCTGGTCATAAATTTGGCGATATATAAATATTTTTCAAAACCCTATTGACAGGAGAAAAGAAATGTAGTACATTTAACGCAAGAACAGTTTCGCTCCGCTTTGAGCGAAGCCAAACGACCATATGATAAAGGAGGATCTTAATCCATGAAGAAGCTGCTCGCTCTGCTCCTGTGCATGATGCTCATGATCCCCGCCTTCGCCGTGGCCGAGGACGTGGAAATCACCCTGTGGACCTACCCCATCGGCAGCTGGGGCAATGAAGAAACCGTGAACGGCATCATCGCCAACTTCAACGCCGTGCATCCCGAAATCAAGGTGAAGGTGCAGTATCTGGACTACGCCTCCGGCGACGACCAGGTGACCACCGCCATCGAAGCCAAGACCACCCCCGACATCGTGATGGAAGGCCCCGAACGCCTGGTTGCCAACTGGGGCGCCGCTGGCAAGATGCTGGACATCTCCGATCTGTGGGCGGACACCAAGGATGACATCATCGCCGCCAGCCCCGCCGTGGAAGCGGCCTGCAAAAACGGCGAAGGCATCTATTACGAATATCCCCTGTGCATGACCACCCACTGCATGGTCATCAACTACAACGACTTTGAAGCCGCGGGCGCGCTCCAGTACATCGACGAAGCCACCCACACCTGGACCACCGAAAACTTCCTGAAGGCTTTGGACGCCCTGAATGAAGCGGGCTATCAGCCCACTGCCGTGGTCTACTGCGGCGGCCAGGGCGGCGACCAGGGCACCCGCGCGCTGGTGACCAACCTGTACTCCGGCCAGTTCACCAACGCTGACCACACCGCCTACACCATGACCAGCGAAGAAAACATCAAGGCCCTCACCCTGCTGCAGACCCTGGTGAACGAAGGCAAGCTGGACGCCGACCCCGGCATCGTGGCGGGCGACGAAATCGCGCTGTTCTGCAACAGCACCATCTCCATCGGCTTCTGCTGGAACGCTTCCGCTGCCGTGTCCAACAAGGCCAGCCTGGCGGACGACGTGAAGGTGTTCCCCATGGCCTTCCCCTCTGACGACGGCGTGCCCGAACTGCAGGGCGGCATCTGGGGCTTCGGCCTGTTCGACAACGGCGACGAAGCCAAGGCCGCCGCGGCCAAGACCTTCGTGAAGTTCGTCTGCGACGATCCTTCCCAGGCCGCTGCCAGCGTCTACGCTTCCGGCTTCTTCCCCACCCGCGCTTCCCTGGGCGATGTGTATGCCGGCACCGAAAAGGCTGAAAACGGCGACTATGCCATCTTCATGCCGTTCTTGGGCGACTACTACCAGGTCACTCCCAACTGGGCCGCGCAGCGCACCGAATGGTGGAACCTGCTCCAGCGCGTGTTCGCGGGCGGCGACGTGGCGGCCGAAGCGGCTGTGTACGAAGCCAACGCCAATAAATAATCAGCAGTTTCCGCGCTGACAGAAGCTGGATCAGCGTACAGTGTACAGAGTTCAGAGTACAGTTTATATAGTAAATCAAATAGAATCTTTCGCATTGAACAGCTATATTTCTCTGTACTCTGCTCTCTGAACTCTGTACTCTAAAAAACTCCGGCCTCCCCGGAGCCATCCCAGACTTCAAAAAAACGCGCCCCTGCCCTTTCGGGGTGGGGGCGTTTGCTTCCGAAAGGAGATATGTTCATGCAGAAAACTGCCCGGCTGCCCCGGCAGTCCGTCGCCATGAAGCAGTCCCGCCGCCGGGAAAACATCGCGGGGTATCTGTTCATGGCCCCGAGCCTGCTGTTCTTCCTGGGGTTCGTGATTTTCCCCATGGTCATGTGCCTGGTATACAGCTTCACCGACTACACCATGACCAGCTTTTCCTTCGCGGGATTCGACAACTATAAGCGCATGTTCCAGGATGCCATTTTCGGCAAAGCCCTGTGGAACACCATCATCCTGGTGATCATCAGCGTGCCCGTCACCTGCTTTTTCTCCCTGTGGGCCGCGTCCATCATTTCCAAGCTCCATGACCGCACCACCTCCTTTTTCCGCTGCGTGTTCTATCTGCCGGTGGTCACCGGCTCCGTGGCGGTCACGGTGGTGTGGAAGTGGATCTTCAACCGCTATTACGGCGTGCTGAACTATCTGTGCATGAACCTGGGGCTGATCAGCCGCAACATGAACTGGCTGGGCGACGCCAGCACCGCCCTGGGCTGCATCATCACCATCCTGCTCACCACCTCCGTAGGTCAGCCCATCGTGCTGTATGTGAGCGCCCTCAATAACGTGGACCAGTCCCTGGTGGAAGCCGCCAGCGTGGACGGCGCCACCAACCTGCAAACTTTCTGGCGCATCAAGTGGCCCCAGATTATGCCCACCACCCTGTACATTCTGGTCATCACCACCATCAACTCCTTCCAGTGCTTCGCGCTGATCCAGCTATTGACCTCCGGCGGGCCGAACCACGCCACGGAGACCATCATGTATTACATTTACTACAATGCCTTCAAGCTCCAGAGCTACGGCTACGGCAGCTCCATGGGCATCATCCTGGCCCTGATCATCGCGGCCTTCAGCGCCTTGCAGTTCAAGGTGGCCAAGACCGACAACGGCTGAGAAAGGAGGAGCAGACATGAGCGATAACATCGCGGCCATTCAGAAAAAGATGCAGCGCAAGCAGGCCAACACCGGCGGCGACCACAGCGTGCACCAGATCACGCCCTATGAAATCGCGGCGCTGGCGGTGCTGATCATCATTGCCATCCTGTTTATTTTCCCGCTGTACTGGATCATCACCGGCTCGTTCAAGAACGCCCAGGACGTGATTGCCAAGGTGCCCGTCTGGTTCCCCCTGCAGCCTACGATCGACAACTACCAGCGCCTGTTTGCCCGTCCCGCCATCCGCTGGCTGGGCAACACGGTGTTCCTCTGCGCCATGAGCATGGCGCTGACCTGTGTGTCCGCTTCCATGGGCGGTTATGCCCTGGCGAAAAAGAAATTCGTGGGCCGCGGGCTGGTATTCTCCATTTTCGTGTGCGCCATGGCCCTGCCCAAGCAGGTCATCCTGATCCCCCTGCTCAAGGAAATGGCGTTCTTAAAGCTGCACAACACCCTCTGGGCCGTCATCCTGCCCACCGTTGGCTGGCCCTTCGGCGTGTTCCTGATGAAGCAGTTCTCTGAAACCATTCCCGAGTCCCTGCTGGAAGCCGCCCGCATCGACGGCGCTGGCGAGGCCCGCACCTTTGTGGAGATCGTGCTGCCCATCATCAAGCCCGGCATCGGCGCCCTGGCCATCTTCACCTTCATCACCGCCTGGAACGATTACTTCCTCCAGTTGATCATGCTCAACGACACCGACGTGCTCACCATCTCCCTGGGCATCGCCAAGCTGCAAAGCGAGCTGAGCAACGATTTCGGTCTCATCATGGCCGGCGCGGCCCTGGGCTCCATCCCCATCATCATCATTTTCCTCCTGTTCCAGAAGTTCTTCACCCGCGGCATCACCATGGGCGCGGTGAAGGGATAAAGCATTTTTCTGGAGGAACCGCTCTTTGGGAAACCTCATCCGGCGCTTCGCGCCACCTTCCCCTAATAGGGGAAGGCTTAGAGCGGTTCCCCCAGGCCCTTTCCGAGAAAGCCATAAAAGAGTATCACCCCAAAGCCTTCCCCTTGAGGGGAAGGTGGCGCGAAGCGCCGGATGAGGTGATTGACGCATGATTATCGATTGTATGGATAAAAGGAGTGGTCATAATGAGCTTAGAAAAATACCACGGCGTGATCCCGGCGTTTTACGCCTGCTATGACGATAACAACGAAGTGAGCCCCGAGCGCTGTCGGAAGCTGGCCCGGCATTTGGTGAACAAGGGCGTGAAGGGACTGTATGTGGGCGGCTCCTCCGGCGAATGCATCTACCTGGAAAAGGAAGAGCGCATGGCGACCCTGGAAGCCGTCATGGCGGAAATCAAGGGCGAATGCACCGTCATCGCCCACGTGGGCTGCAACAACACCCACGAATCCATGCAGCTGGCCGCCCACGCCGAAAGCCTGGGCGTGGACGCCATCGCCTCCATCCCGCCCATTTACTTCCACCTGCCGGAATACTCCATCGCCCAGTATTGGAACGACATTTCTTCCGCCGCCCCCCACACGGACTTCGTGATCTACAATATCCCCCAGCTGGCGGGTGTGGCCCTGACCCCGTCCCTCTTCACCGAAATGCGGAAGAACCCCCAGGTCATCGGCGTAAAGAACTCCTCCATGCCCACCCAGGACATCGACACCTTCGTGCGCATCGGCGGCGAAAACTGCGTGGTCTTTAACGGCCCCGACGAGCAGTTTGTCTCCGGCCGGGCCATCGGCGCGGCGGGCGGCATCGGGGGCACCTACGGCGCCATGCCCGAGCTGTTCCTGAAAATGGACGCGCTGGTGCGGGAAGGCCGCTATAAGGAAGCCGAGCCCATCCAGCACGAGGTCAACGCTATCATCTCCGAGCTGTGCGCCTGCAAGGGCAATATGTACGCCGTCATCAAGGGCGTGCTGAAAATCAACGAGGGCCTGGAGCTGGGCTCCGTCCGCAAGCCCCTGACCGGCCTCCAGGACGGCGACTGGCCCAAGGTGGAGATCGCTGCGAAGCATATCAAGGAAGCAATTGCCAAGTATTGCTGAAGTATGATGTTTTAAGAAGGGAGGAACCTCATCCGGCCTGCGCGAATTAACTTGACTTCAAATGCCGACTTGGTTCCGCGCAGGCCACCTTCCCCTGCCAGGGGAAGGCTAAAAAAGTCCACCTATTTCGTAAAAAAGTATGGAAACAAAATACTTATGGATAAATACCATCACCATGAGCCTTACTTGAAGCCCTATTCCCAACGCTTGCGCCGGGAAATGACGAAAGAAGAAAAGCATCTTTGGTATGACTTTTTGCGGAAGTTGCCCTACCCGGTCAAACGTCAGCACATGATCGGTTCCTATATCGTTGATTTCTATATCGCCGCTGCATTTCTGATTATCGAATTAGATGGAAATCAGCATGGCGATGATGAACAATTGCAGGCTGATATAGTACGGGACAAGTGGCTCACCAACGAAGGCTATCGGGTATTGCGTTATCCCAATTCGTTTCTTCATGAGCACTTTGAAGATGTGTGCAATGACATTTGGAATTACTTAGAGGGTTGATAGACAGAAGGAATTATCATCCAAATATAATGAACACATAAAAAGCCGCCTTCCCCTCGCAGGGGAAGGTGGCAGGCGCGGAACCAATCAAAGGAAAGAAGTCAAGATCATTCGCGCCTGACGGATGAGGTTTCCTTCTCCGTCCATCCATGCAAATCAAGTATTGAAAGAAGGCATTTCTATGAACAAAGACCTCCTCCTTGCCCAGCAGCAATGGATTCGGGACGAGCTGCAGCGCAGCGCGGATTTCTGGCTCACCCACGGCTGGGATCATGAAAACGGCGGCGTGTACACCTGCCTGGACCGCTGGGGCAACATTTATTCCACCGACAAGAGCGTGTGGATGCAGGGCCGGTGCGCATGGACGTACAGCTATCTGTGCCATCTCTACGGCAAAAAAGCGGAATGGATGGCGTTTGCCAAGTCCTGCCTGGACTTCATGGAAGCCCACTGCATCAACCGGGACAAGGGCAACCGCATGTATTTCACCGTCACCGCCGACGGCAGGCCCCTGCGCCAGCGCCGCTACTTCTTCTCTGAGAGCTTTTACGCCATCGCCAACGCCGAGTATTACGGCCTGACCGGCGAGCAGGTGTACCTGGACCGGGCGCGCTTTGCCTATGACCTGTACTGGAAGCTGTATCAGGGCCTGATGGAGGACCCGGTGGGCATGGGCCCCAAGACCATCCCCGAGACCCGTTCGGGCCGCGCCCTGGGCAATCCCATGATCTACCTGAACATCTGCTCCGTGCTGCGCCGCTGCGACCCCGCCCACGCGGAGGAATACGACCAGCGCTCCCAGCAGTGCGTGGAGGAAATCTTCAAGTATCACCGCAAGCCCGATATGCGCTGCACCCTGGAAAACGTGGGCCCGGACGGGGAATTCCGGGGCGACGTGACCGAGGGCCGCATCGTGAACCCCGGCCACGACATCGAATGCAGCTGGTTCCTGATGGAATACGCCAACCACAAGGGCGACAAGGAGCTGCATCAACAGGCCGAGGCCATCTTCAACGACGCCATCCACGCGGGCTGGGACAACGAATTTGGCGGCCTGCTGTACTTCATCGACTGCAAGGGCCTGCCCCCCGAAGCCTACGAGCACGATATGAAGCTGTGGTGGCCCCACAACGAAATCCTCATTTCTTCCCTCATGGCCTATCGGGACACCGGCAAGGAAGAATATTACGACTGGTTCTGCAAGACCCTGGACTACTGCAAGGACGTGTTCGCTGATTCCGCCAACGGCGAATGGTACGGCTACCTTCGCCGCGACGGCAAGCCCACCATGCCCTCTACCAAAGGCAGCACCTTCAAAGGCCCCTTCCACCTGCCCAGGTGCCTGAGCATGACCGATCAGATGATCACGGAATTATTGAAGCAATAATTCTATCCTGATAACAAGCATATTGCAAAGGGTAACGACGAGGCAGGGGGCTTCTTCAGCCCCCTGTACCCTGAACCAGGAGATTTCATCTCCTGGACCTCAATAGCGGATTTAGCTTGAACTAAAAAATCAGCTGGGTTCCCGCAGAAGCGTGGGGGAACGAGGAAGATTGGCTTGGTGCCGTAGCGCTTCTGGCCCGGCGACTGAAAGTCGCCAACCCGGATGCAAAGCATCCGGGAAAGCCAGGAAAAAGCGCTGGGGAAAAGAAAGCCTTCCATCTGCTCCATCCGTTCGGCTTTACTTTGTAAAGCCGAAACGGGAACCAACTTGGCTATGGCTTTCCTTTTCCCAGCGTTTTTTCTTGGCTTTTTGGGCCAGAAGCCCTCCAACTTTTCGTAACTCCAGCGCGGTTGGCGGAGCTTGTCTACCTATCCTTGCAAAGCAATTTCGCCAGTTGTGGGTCCAGGGGGATCATCCCCCTGGCGCAGGTCTGGGGGCGCGCAGCCCCCAGCGTCTCCTCCAAGTTGGCTTTAAAATTTCATCCTTGAAAACAGGATTGTTATGAATCAAGATATACTTCTCGCCGCCAAGCGATTATATGACTTCATGTCTGCCTGTCCGCCCTGCCCGGACCGGGCGGACGTGATCCTTGCCCTGGGCAGCCACGACCTGCGGGTGCCCGACCATGCGGCGGGCTTGTACCTGGCCGGGGCCGCGCCGATCATTATTTGCAGCGGCGGCTATGGGAAAATGACGGAGGAAACCTTCCCCAAGCCGGAGGGCGTTTTGTTCGCCGAGCGGTGTATAGCATCCGGCGTGCCGGAGAGTTGCATCCTCATCGAGAACAAGGCCACCAATACCGGCGAAAACTTTTCTCTGTCCAGGCGATTGGCCCAGGGCAGGAAATTCAAAACGGGCATTGCTGTTTGCAAGCCCTACATGGCGAAGCGTGCCCTGGCCACAGGAAAAATTCAATGGCCGGAAATCCAATGGAGCGTCAGCGTTCCCGCCCTTTCCTTCGAGCAGTACGCCCCCGACGAAGCAGCGCTGATTCCCGAAATCGAATTGATGACAGGAGATTTGCAGCGGCTTAAGGTGTACGCTGAAAAAGGCTTTCAGGCCCCAACACCTGTTCCGCCTGAAATATGGGACGCCTGGCGGCTGCTGTGCCAGGCCGGATTTGACCGATATGTGCTGAAATAATTCTACGACGGGGTGCAGGCGTATATACCTGCACCCCGTTTTGCAGGTTACATATTTTGAAATAATCCCGTTCATAGGATGGCGTTATCCATTCGCCGTTTGGATTTTCTTCATCCATTTGCGGCTGCGCAGGCGGAAGAAGCACCACACGCACTTGATGATCTGGTCGATTTTCAGCATGGTGTAAATCCAGAAGGGCGACCAATGGAACACGAAGCCCGCCAGCATGCCCAAAGGAATGGAAGCGACCCACAGGAACAGGATATCCCCCGCCATGAGGAAGCGGGTATCCCCGCCGGCTCGCAGCACGCCCTTGGTGAGAATGGAATTCATGGCCTGGAACACCACGATAAAGCCGATGGCGTCCATGAGCTGCCAGGCGATTTCCTTGGTTTCCGCGGACACTTTATAATAATTGATGATGGGGCCGCGGACCAGCAAAATCACGATCGCCGCGAAGCACCCCAGCACAAAGCCCAGACCCAGGAAGGTATAGCCCTGCTTCTGGGCTTTTTCCAAATCTCCTTCTCCCATGGTGTGGCCGGTCATGATGCCGCTGGCGTTGGCAATGCCCTGGGTGAGCACGGAGGACAGCTGCTGCACGATGGTGGTCACGGAATTGGCGGCTACGAAGGTTTCCCCGATGTGACCCATCACCATGGCCACCGCGTTGTTGCCCAGGGCCAGCAGCCCGTCGCTGATCAAAACGGGAATGCACACCCGGAAGTATTCCCGCACCAGATCACCGCATTTCATGCAGATGTTTCGGATGCGATACCCGATGTTTTTATCCTTGAAGAAGAAGTGCCCGCAGATAAAGAACAGTTCAAACAGCCGGGCGATCAGCGTGCCCAGGGCCGCGCCGGCGATTTCCATCCGGGGCGCGCCTAAATGGCCGAAGATAAACACCCAGTTAAAGAAGATATTGACGAAAAAGGCGAAAATGGAGCTGAGCAAGGGAATCCTGACCTGCCCCACGCTGCGGAGTACAATGGTGCAGGTGAGGGACAGGCCGATGCACAGATACGTGGGCAGCAGCCAGCGCAGATAAGTCACGCCGTAATCAATGATTCCCTGCTCCGGCGTGTACATGCGCATGATCGCTTCCGGGGCGAAAACGGTAAAGAGCGTAAAGGCTGAGGAGAGACAGAGCACCAGCCTGAGCATGATGGTGACCGCTTTTTTCAGGGAATTCAGTTCCTGCATTCCCCAGTAACGGGAGGTGAGCACCGACGCGCCCATGCCAAGGCCCATGCAGAAAATCTGGAAAAGGTTGATGAACTGCCCGCCCAGGGCGGAAGCGGAAAGCTGGGCGTCGCCCATGGAGCTGAGCATCACGGTATCCATCAGGTTCACGCCCACGGTGATCAATTGCTGAGCGGAAATGGGCAGGGCGATGGCGAGGATTTTTTTGTAAAACGCTTTGTCTCCCAGGTAATCTTTCCAGCCGGCCATATCTTCTTCTCCCATCCTGGTTTAATCGGCTGCCGCGCAGGGGCTGCCGCGTCCGATGACCGTGTATGCCATCCCGTGTTCCGTATGGTCAGAGCGATAGAGGCATACCTCCCGCACGGTCATGCTGGCGGGAGGAACCCGGATTTCGGACAGATGAACGCCCTCCGGAATGACGGGCTTCCGCGCCAGCGTGATATGCGGATTGAATTCCTTTCGGTCAAAGGGAACGCCCGCGTCTGACAGCCTGCGCCGGACATTTTCCGCCAAGCTGCTCAGCGCTTCGGAGTGCGATACTCCTGCCCATAGGACTTTCGCTTCCGGGAAGACGCCCAGGTGATACAGCGTCATGGGAAAGGATGGCTGAACGGACGGCAGGCACGCCGATATGTCCTCCGGCCACATGCCGATGAACGCCAGCGTCAGATGCAGATTGGCGGGGTCCAGATAACGCCCGGTCACACCGGCGTCCCGAAGACGGCCTTGCAGGAGCGCCAACGCCTGGCGAAAATCCGGGGACGGCTCCAGGGCGACAAACAGGCGCATCATTTTTTCCCTTCTTCCTGCCTGAGCTTTATCCGAAAAATCTGCCTAAGAAACCCAGGAAAATTCTTTTCACCCTGATTATATCAAATTGTCAGGATGGATGCAACAGAGCGGCAAGCATTGACGGGACAGCGGAATTCAATTATAATTTACCTACCACTGTCTGATTTCCATAGAAAAATATCCGTCGAAAAGGGTGACAAAAGCATGGATTTTATCAGCCAGAAAATGCGGGCGTTGGCCCCGGAATTGGACCCGCTGCGGCTGGGCACGGGCTGGAAAAAGGAAGATCTGGGCAAGCCGCAGATCATGATTGAAAGCACCTTCGGCGACAGCCACCCGGGGTCGGGACACCTGGATAAGCTGGTGGAAGCGGCGCGGCAGGGCGTTGCGGAAGCGGGCGGCCACGGCGCGCGGTACTTCTGCACCGATATGTGCGACGGGGAAAGCCAGGGCACGGACGGCATCAACTTTTCCCTGGTCAGCCGGGACATGATCGCCAACATGATCGAAATTCAGGCGTCGGCCACGCCCTTTGACGGCGGCGTGTTCATCGCCAGCTGCGACAAGGGCATGCCCGGCAGCCTGATGGGCATGTGCCGCATGAACATCCCCAGCGTGATGGTGCCGGGCGGCGTGATGAACGCCGGGCCGGAGCTGCTGACCCTGGAGCAGCTGGGCATGTATTCCGCCCAATACGAGCGGGGCGAAATCGACGAAGAAAAGCTGTGCTGGGCCAAGGAAAACGCCTGCCCCAGCTGCGGCGCTTGCTCCTTCATCGGCACAGCGTCCTCCATGCAGATCATGGCGGAGGCTCTGGGTCTGGCCCTGCCCGGCAGCGCGCTGCTGCCCGCTGCCAGCCCGGACCTGTTGGATTATGCCCGCCGTGCCGGACAGCAGGCGGTGGAGCTGGCGAAGATGGGCCTGCGTCCATCGGACATCGTAACGATGGACAGCTTTGAAAACGCCATCCTGGTACACGCCGCCATTTCCGGTTCCACCAATTGCCTGCTGCATCTGCCCGCCATCGCCCATGAATTGGGCCTGCACATTGACGGCGACACCTTTGACCGGCTGCACCGGGGCGCGCATTATCTGCTGAACCTGCGCCCCGCCGGGAAATGGCCTGCGGAGTTCTTCTATTACGCGGGCGGCGTGCCCGCCATCCTGGAGGAGCTGCGGCCTTATCTGCATCTGGATGTCATGACCGTGACCGGAAAGACCCTGGGGCAAAACCTGGACGAACTGAAAGCAAACGGCTTCTACGAACGCTGCCAGCAATGGCTGGAGGAAGCTAATCAAAAATACGGGCTTCACCTGACGAAGCAGGATATTATCCGGCCTTACGATGCGCCTCTCGGCACGGACGGGTCCATCGCCATCCTGAAAGGTAACCTGGCCCCCTTGGGCGCGGTGATCAAGCATACTGCCTGCCCGAAGGAAATGTTTTCCGCCCTTCTCCGCGCCCGGCCCTTTGACAGCGAAGAAGAAGCCATCGATGCCATATTGCATCACCGGGTACAGCCGGGGGACGCGGTGTTCATCCGCTATGAGGGGCCCCAGGGCTCCGGCATGCCGGAAATGTTCTATACCTCCGAGGCCATCAGCAGTGACAAAGAACTGGGCCGCACCATCGCCCTGATTACCGACGGGCGCTTTTCCGGCGCGTCCACCGGCCCGGTCATCGGCCATTGCAGCCCGGAAGCCCAGGCGGGCGGCCCCATCGCGCTGGTGGAGGAAGGGGATTTGATCCGGCTGGACGTGAAGGAGCGCATCCTGGCTATCGTCGGCGTCCGGGGCGAAAAGAAAACGCCGGAGGAAATCCAACTGATTCTGGCAGAAAGAAGAAAGCATTGGCAGCCCAAACCCAGAAAGTATCAAAAAGGCGTGCTGCGCCTGTTCAGCGAGCACGCGGCATCCCCCATGGAAGGGGCTTATCTGCGGTATGCGGATGAAACGGAACAAACCGACGGCAGAAAGGGGTGAACCGCCCGTGAGCACGGACATGACCCGGGGCAATATCCTGCGTCAGTTGATTCAGTTTTCCATTCCGCTGATATTGGGCAATCTGTTTCAGCTGTCCTACAATATGGTGGACACCATCGTGATCGGACGCTTCGCGGGCAGCACGGCCCTGGCGGCGGTGGGCACCTGCGACCAGGTGATGAACCTGCTGATCCTGGGCGTTTCGGGCATCTGCATCGGCGCGTCGGTACTGATGGGCAATTTCTATGGCGCGGGCGATCACGAAAAGCTGCTGGAAGAAATGAAAACCATGGTGGTCATCGGTCTGCTGTTCGCGCTGATCGTCATGGCGGCCGGCATTCCCCTGACGGGAACCATCTTTGCCCTGATGCGGGTCCGCCCGGAAATGATGGAGGAAGCGACGCTGTACCTGCGCGTCATCTTTGCCGGAATGCCGTTCACCTGCCTGTACAATATTTATGCCGCGGCGCTGCGCAGCATCGGGGATTCCAAAACGCCCATCCGGTTTCTGGTCGTTTCCTGCCTCGTCAACATGACCCTGGATTTGGTGTTTGTCGTGGGACTTCATTTAGGCGTCCTGGGGGCGGCGCTGGCGACGGTGATCGCCCAGGGGTGCAGCGCGGTGCTGTGTATCCGCTATGTGGACAGGAAGGTGCCGCTGCTGCGCATCGACTGGCGCACACTCCGCATGAACCGTGCATTGGCCGGGCAAACCCTGTCCTATGGCGGCATGACCGCTTTGCAGCAATGCAGCCAGCCCATTGGCAACATCATCATTCAAAGCAGCGTGAACGCGCTGGGCGTGTCCGCCGCCGCGGCGTTCAGCGCGGTGCGCAAGATCGAGGACATCGGCCTGCTGCCGGGACGCAGCATTTCCACGGGCATCACTTCGTTCACCGCCCAGAACAAAGGCGCGAAAAACGAAAGCCGCATCCGGCAGGGCTTCAGCCAGGGGATGCGCATGGAAATCATTGTCGGCATGGCCATGTGCGCCGTGGTGCTGCTGCTGCGCTTTCCGCTCATGACCCTGTTCACACAGGATGAAAGCATCATTGCGGACGGCGTGCGGTATTTCAACCTGATCGGCTTTTGCTATGCGCTGCCCTGCGTGACCAACGGCCTGCAAGGCTATTTCCGCGGTATCGGGAAAATGAAAATCACCCTGCTGGCGACCCTGACCCAGATTTCCGTGCGCGTGATCGCCACGCTGCTGCTCACGCCCGTGATGGGCATTGCCGGGGTGGGTCTGGCGTGCGTGCTGGGGTGGACGGCCATGATCGCCTGGGAGCTTCCCCTGCAATGGCATATCCAGCGGAAAGGCATATTGAAATAATACCATTTATCTTCTAAAATGCTAATACTTCAGAACAAGATAAATCAAAGAGAGCCGCGCTCAGGGCTGAGCGCGGCTCCGTTTGATCGGAGGATCAGATCAGTTGGCGTATTCGCATTCGTCGATGGCATCCTGGAAAGCGGCGTCGATGCCGGAAGCCAGTTCATCGGGGCTCATGCCCAGGCACTTCTTGAGCAGCGCGGTGACCTGGTTGCGGGCGGCGGAGCTGCCGTTGAACACGGGGGAGGTGAAGTAAGCGTCGGTGATGCTCATGCCGACCTTCACGCTCTGCACAGCCACGTTGTCGCCGCCGTCAGCCTTGGCCAGGTATTCCTGGTATTCGGCGTTGTCCAGAACGGACTTGATGGCGGGCATATAGCCGGAAGCGATGGAGAAGCGGGCCTGGAAGGTCACGTCGGTGGTCAGGTACTTCACCAGCAGCCAGCTGGCCAGGATTTCCTGCACGGGCTTTTTGTAAGCGAAGATGCAGACGCTGGGGCCCTGAGAGATGGCCTTGGCGTTGGCGGGATCAACCTGGGGCATGGGAGCGATGCCGACTTCAAAGGGATAGCTGCCGTCTTCGTTCTTCTGGGGACGCTGATGGGTGGCGCCGGCGGAGGAACCGATGGACATATAGCTGCGCATTTCTTCGGAGCTGGTGAACAGGCCGGAGGTATAGCCGCCGTACAGGCCGGCAGTGGTCACATAGCCCTTGTTGTACCAGTCGTTGAACTTCTTGATGAAGTCCTTGTTGACGTCATTGTCAAACAGATAGTGGGGTTCGGTGGCGCTGGTGTAGGGGCTGCCCAGCTGTTCGGTCATGGTGATGAACCAGTTGCCTTCGCTGTCATAGCCCAGGGGAATGGAGTTGGGGTTGATTTCCTTGATCTTGGCGCAGACGGCTTCCATCTCGTCCCAGGTGGCGGGCACGGTCAGATTGTTTTCGTCGAAGAAGGTCTTGTTGTAATAGAGCACTTCGGTGGATTTATAGAAGGGCAGGGCGTACATCTTGCCGTCGCCGAAGGAAGCGCCTTCCTTGTAGTAGCCGGGGATGAAGTCAGCCTTCTGCTCTTCGGTCAGGCCCACCACGGGATGGTCGATCAGCTCGTCCAGCACCTGCACGGCGCCAGCCTGGTTGTTGTAATCCGCGATGTGGTCCATGTAGCAGAACACGATGTTGGGCTCGTTGCCTGCGGGCAGCTCGGTCTTGCTGGTGTCCAGGATGCCGTTGTAGCTGCCGCCCACGTTTTCCAGTTCCACGTGGATGTTGGGATAGATCTTGTTGAATTCAGCGATGGCGTCGTTGACCAGCGCCAGCTGATCGTCCTTGGTGATGACATGGCGGAACTTGATGGTCACTTCGCTGCCGTCGTAGCCTTCAGCGGGGAACGTTTCGGCCAGTGCGGGGATGCAGGTGAGGAGCATCAGCAGCGCCAGAACGAGGGAGATGATTTTCTTCATGGTATACTTCCTTTCTGTAAGATGAATTATGTTACAGGCAATGATGCCGTATAACCAATCAATTATTGATTTTAACCATTCAGTTCCGACAAAACGAAACCGCATAGTTTTCGACCTTTTGTAGGGGCGGATATGATCCGCCCGTATTCTGTGTGTCATTCCATTTGCGGCATATTCATAGGTGCGTAATATCCGGCAAGGCGGGCGGATCATATCCGCCCCTACAACGGGTTGATACCCGACTGAATCCATCCTTTGGGGCATCAGTTGAATCGCTGCGTTTATCCCTTGATGCCGCTGCGGCTGACACCGGCCATGATGTACTTGCGAAGGAAGATGAACACCAGGAAGAGCGGCGCGCTGACCAGCGCCACGGCGGCCATCTGCACGGAATAGTTGGTGTCGCCGGAAATGTCGGTGAAGGCGTCGCGCAGACCGTTGGTGACCAGGCGGTGCGCTTCGTCGTTGGCGACCAGGCGGGGCCAGATGTAGCTGTTCCAGGCGCCCATCATCTTGAGGATGGTAATGGAAATCAGCGTGGGCAGGGCCAGGGGCACCATCACCTTCCACAGGTATTTCCAGTCGCTGGTGCCGTCCACCTTGGCGGCCAGGTACAGTTCATTGGGGATTTGCAGGAAGTTCTGCCGCAAAAGGTAGATGTAGAACACGCTCACCAGGAACGGCACGATCAGCGCCGTAAAGGTGTTCATCCAGCCGAAGGTGGAAACGGTCATGTAGTTGGTGATGGTGAACAGCTCGCCGGGGATCATCATGGTGGCCAGCAGCGCTGCGAAGAGCAGTTCCTTGCCCTTGAACTGCAGGCGGGCGAAAGCGAAGGCCGTGATGATGGTGATGAACAGGGAAAGCAGCGTGGACACGATGCCAACGTAGGCGGTGTTCATAAACAGCCGGCCCAGGTTGGCCGTGGTGAAGGCCTCGGCATAGTTGGCCAAAAGGATCTGCTGGGGCCACAGGGTGGGCTTGCTCAGTTTATATTCGTACAGGGATTTGATGGACGAAATGAGCATCCAGTAGAAGGGGAACAGCACAATAACGGCAATCAGGATCAGAAAAAGATACACGCCCGCTTTTCCGAAAAACGCGCCGAAATGCTGCTTCGTGGTCACTTTTTTCAAATCCTGAGCCTGCATGACCTGAATTGATTTCTGTGACATGGTGCACCTCTCAATAATGGACGCGTTTCTTGCTCACCTGAAGGTTGATCACGGTGACCACAAGAATGACGGCGAACAGGATCAAAGCGGCGGCGCTGGCCCGGCCCTGATTGTTGTTGGCCAGGCTGTCGTAGATGAAGCCGACCATGGTGTTGAGGCGGCCCGAATCGTTGGCCGGGCCCATGGCTTCACCGAAGATACCCACGATGCTGGTGTATTCCTTGAAGCCGGCAATGAAACCGGTGATGATCACATAGGCCAGCATGGGGGAAAGGAGCGGCACCGTGATGCGGGTGAGCACCCGCCAGCGGGGCGTGGAATCGACCTTGGCGGCGTCGTAGTACTGCTTGTTGATGCTGGCCAGGCCGCCCAGCAGGATCAGGATCTTGAAGGGCAGGGCGTTCCAGATGATGTACACCGCCATCACGAACATATTGGCGGCGTAGGTGGAGCCGTAATTGATCCAGTTGACCTTCGTGCCGCCGAAGAGCTCGATGATGTTGTTGATGATCCCGGCGGTGACCACGATTTCCTGATCGGTTCCCAGGAAGCTGCCCACGATGTTGAACATGGCGGCGAACACCATGCCGATGGCGATGGAGTTGGTTACGTAGGGCAGGAAGAAGATGGTCTGCAGCACCTTCTGAAAGCGCTTGATGGAGTGAAGCGCCACGGCGATGAGCAGGGCCAGGATGGAGGAGATCGGCACGGTGATCACGCACAGGAGCAGCGTGTTCTTCATGCACTGGCCGAAGCGGCGGTAGTTGACCACCTTTTCAAAATTGGCGAAGCCAAAGTTGAAGCTGGCGCCGCCGGCGGCTTTCAGGCCGTTGTAGTTTTCCAGCAGGGACATGCGCACCGTGTTGATGATGGGCCATACGGTGAATATCAGCAGCAGCACGATGGCGGGAGCCAGGTACAGCCAGGCTTTCCATTGTTGTTTGCTTTCTACCATATCACTTCACCTCAAAATAAATCCTCTCTTCGGTTTCCTTGTTGAAAATGAAGATCTTATGGGGCTTGATGGTATACCGGATGTATTCGCTGCTTACGTCGAACTTGTTGTCGGCGTTGATGATGGAGCGCACGGAGGGGTTCATGGAGGCGTCGTGGGTGGATACGATGCTCACGTCGCGGCCCATGACCTCCACGTTGGTCAGGCTGCACTTGAGGGGCCCGTTCCCGTCCAGCAGGAAGCCTTCGGGCCGGATGCCGATGATGACCTCCTGGTCGGGCACAGGCTGGATATCCATGACGGCGTCGGAGCCAATATACAGCGTGCCGTTCTTCACCCGGCCGGAGAACACGTTGATGGGCGGCGTGCCCAGGAACTTGGCCACGAACAGGTTGGCCGGGTCGTCGTACACGTCCTGCGGCTTGCCGATCTGCTGCACGATGCCGGTCTTCATCACCACGATCATATCGGAAATGCTCATGGCTTCTTCCTGGTCGTGGGTGACGAACACGGTGGTGATGCCCGTTTCCTTCTGGATGCGGCGGATTTCTTCACGGGTCTGCAGGCGCAGGCGGGCGTCCAGGTTGGACAGGGGTTCGTCCAGCAGCAGCACCCTTGGCATCTTCACCAGCGCGCGGGCGATGGCCACGCGCTGCTGCTGGCCGCCGGACAATTCGCTGGGCTTGCGGTCCAGCAGCTGCTCGATCTGCACCAGCTTGGCGGCTTCGTAGGCGCGCTTGAGCATGGTATCCTTGTCCAGCTTGTCCTGGCCTTTGAGGTTCTGCAGGGGGAACATGATGTTCTGCTTGACCGTCAGGTGGGGATACAGGGCGTAGTTCTGGAACACCAGGCCAATGCCGCGGTTCTCGGTGGAGAGCTCGGTCACGTCATCGTCGCCGAAGAAGATTTTGCCGCTGGAGGGCTTTTGCAGACCGCTGATCATGTACAGCGTGGTGCTTTTGCCGCAGCCGGAGGGCCCCAGCAGACCGATCAGCTTGCCGTCCGGGATTTCAAAATTGAAATTGTTGACGGCGACCACTTCTTCGTCAGACTTCTTATTGCGGCTGGGGAAGATCTTGGTCAGGTTTTGCAGGACGATTTTCATAGGGTATCCCTTCCTCCTTTGCAAATGGGGTGATGGAGCTTGTATGCTTCACGCGCGCCCCATGCAGGGCGGCGGCAAGGTACTTTTTTCAGTGAACAGTGTGCAGAGTACAGAGAACAGATTATAGTGCGCCTGCGTTATGAAGATGATTGGATAACAAAATACATCTGAACTCTGCACTCTGAACTCTGTGCTCTCAATACGTGTCTTTCTCCCTCTGCGCAATCTCCGCAGCCATTTCCGCCTTGAACGCGGCCATTTCTTCGGGGGTGGTAAAGATTTTCTGGCTGGCTTCGTCGATGGCCACGGTGCTTGCCAGCAGGTCGTGGATGAGAGAGTTTGTGGGCGTGGCGGCCATGATGACGATTTCCGTGATCAGGATCAGCCCGATCACAATCGGCCCCACGATGCCGATGGTGCCCCAGTAGATCATCAGGATGATCAGCACGGGGATCATGGTTTCGATGGTGTATTTGCCCAAGATGGCGCGGATGAACATTGTCACGGCGTTGACCTTGATGCCCTCCACCTTCATGAGCCCGACGCCGAAGATTTTTTTGCCCAGGGTCTGTCCGTCCCCGAAACGAAGGGGAACGAAAAATTCCAATATCAGATAGGCAAACAGCAGCCCCAGGGAGATGATCACGATGGACAGATTGAGCATCATCTGATGGGCGTACAGGGCTTTTTCATCGGCGTTGAGCGCGGCATAGGCGGCGTCCACCTTCCGGGCTTCTTCTTCCGGCAGCCTTTCATATTCGGTTTGGGTGATGTGCAATTCGACGCCGTATTCTTCGCCGTAGCGCTGATAGCTGTCGGTCACGGTTTGGCTGTATCCGTCATAGCCCAGCACGGCGGACAGGCCCCAGGCGAACAATACCGCCGCAATGGACAGCATGATAAAATCAAAAAGAAAGGCAGAAATGCGTTTCCACATACTGGCCTTTTGCAGATCGAGCATTCGATACAGCCCCTCCTCCTGATTTTTTGACAAACAAACGGAAAGACGTATAACTTCTTTTTTATTATACAAAAAAAAGACGCAAAAATCTATACTGTTACAAAATATTTAGAAATTTGACTTACAGGACGTTGGACATTGGGCGAAAAAGGAGACCTGGGAGGAAGTGAGAACACCCATGACTGAAGGGAGCATCTCCTGCGCGAAGCGCATATGGCAGAACATGAAGTGTCTGCAATCCCTGATGAACTGGAGCCGAAAGGATAACCGATCACGTTCATTCATCGAATCAGGAGATTTCATTTTTAAAAACTTTTTTAAGGATTTGAACACACACCGTTTTTTCAAAAGAGCATAGGATGCTGGCAGAGACCGCTTTAGAAACGGAGGGAAGCCCATGGGAAAATGGCCTCACTGCACTGATCCATGCAATGCAAATAAAAAACGGCAAATAATCAATTTAATTCAGGATAAGCCCTGCTGTCAAACACCCTCCATTCCTGGCCCCACCGGTCCTCGAGGGCCCAGGGGATATATGGGAGAAAGAGGGCTTCCCGGTGCTCCCGGCCTTATGGGATCCACCGGACCACAGGGAGAAACGGGCGCGACTGGCCCTATTGGCCCACAGGGGGAAGCAGGAGCGACAGGCCCTGCCGGTCCACAGGGGGAAGCAGGAGCGACAGGCCCTGCCGGTCCGCAAGGAGAACCGGGTGCAATCGGTCCTACCGGCCCGCAAGGAGAACCGGGCGCAATCGGTCCTACCGGCCCACAGGGGGAAGCAGGAGCGACAGGCCCTGCCGGTCCGCAAGGAGAACCGGGCGCAATCGGTCCTACCGGCCCGCAAGGAGAACCGGGCGCAATCGGTCCTACCGGCCCACAGGGAGAACCGGGCGCAATCGGTCCTACCGGCCCGCAAGGAGAAACAGGCGCGACTGGCCCTACCGGCCCGCAAGGGGAAACAGGCGCAACCGGCCCTACCGGTCCTGCCGCTTTTGCCAGTTATGCGGATTTTTACGCTTTGATGCCACCGGATAACGCGGCAACCGTTGCGCCCGGGGCGGACGTGAGCTTTCCCCAGGATGGGCCAAATAGCGGAACGGGAATCACAAGGGCAGGACCCAGCAGCTTTTTCCTCGGTGAGATCGGCGTTTATTCCGTGCTGTTTGAGGTAACGGTGACCCAATCCGGTCAGCTGATGCTCACCCTGAACGGCGCCGATCTGCCCTATACGGTGGTTGGCCGGGATACCGGCACCACCCAAATCGTCGGCATGGCCATCGTGGAAACTGCGTCGGTCAATTCCCTTTTGACGGTGCGCAATCCCGCTGGAAATTTTACCGCTCTGATCATCACACCCCTGTCCGGCGGAACAAGGCCTGTTTCCGCGCATCTGTTGATCACGCGGATCGGTTGAACGGGCATGCTTCCAACCCTTTTTCGTTCTTTGAGTATTGTGATCGTCCTTGATGTCCTTCTTCCGGTTGGCGTCCAGGATCAGCATGAGCTTTGATCAAGTCTTTTTTATAAAAGGGCCCTCCCGTTTGCTGTGTTCCGCAGGGTTTCTTTCAGCCTTGCAGACATATCATACAGCAAACCGGGAGGGCTTTGACTGTCTGAATGGCAACAAACGCGATGGTTAAGCGACAGACCCAAGCAGCGGCAGATCGAACTGGAACAGCACTTCGTTGATTTCCAGCACATTGTACATTCTGTTCCGGATGAAATATTCCACCACGATGTCCATTTTGCTGCTGTGGCTGAACGCGAAGCCTGCTTTTTCCAGCATTTCTTTTGCTTCGTCCATGTCCAGCTCAAGCGCGATGACAAAAGCGAATACGGTGGGCTTGCCAGGGTGGTATCCCGGCGTGTTTTTGATTTTGCTGAACAGCTTCCGGTCAACGTTGGCTTTCTTATAACACTGGGCGTCGGTCATGCCTTTTTCGTCGATCTTGCGCAGCAGCATTTGGGAAAAGCCCTCGTCGGTTTGCCGAAGCATGTCTTCCCAATCCGGTTGAGCAATCGGCGGCTTGGGTTTTCTGAACCAGTCCTCCCATGGTTTTTGCTTTCTGCGAATCGCTTGGGGTGAAGGCGCGCCTACCGGCGGAATAGGCGCTGCTTCAGTGAGATGGGCAAGGTTGCTTTCATTCAGCTTTTGATCAAATTCAAGCGCTTCTTTTTCATTGCTATGCCAGAGCGCTTCACGCTGCCATTCCCGACGGCGGTCATTGTGCGCGTCCACATAATTCTGGTCGATGTACTGCTGCACATCCTGAAACAGCATCATGCTCACCGCCAGCGCGCCGGCGCCGAACACCACCAGATACACCTGCATTTCGTTTTTCATCAGGAATTCTGTGATTTCCCGGGTGGCGATTGGCAGCGCCAGTTCCTTGGGATAGCCGTAAGCTCCGGCGGAAATCAGGGGAAACGCGATGCTTTTGCACCTCAGTTTCCGGGCCAGGCGCAGGGAATTGCGATAGCACGCGGCCAGAAGCTCCGGCTCCCCCTGATAGCCCCCGTGCCAGATGGGGCCGACGGTATGGATCACATATTTCGCGGGCAGGTGATAGCCCTTCGTCGCCTTCGCCTGGCCGGTTTCGCAGCCGTTCAGTTTAAGGCATGCCTCCAGCAGCTCGGGACCTGCGGCGGAATGAATGGCGCCGTCCACGCCGCCGCCGCCCAGTAAACTGTGGTTCGCCGCGTTCACGATGGCGTCCACATGCATTTTCGTAATGTCGTTTCGGACGATTTGCAGGGGCATTCGGTTCCTCCTTCCATGATGGCCGGGATTTTGCCTGTATACCGGGTCAGGATCATTTTTTACAGTTCGCTGTTCAGGGCGGCCATCCGTTCCTGATATGCTTGAATATGACAAAAATGTATAAATCGCTTATTCCTTCTCCTTCCTTATCATACACCTTTTTTTCGCCTGCTTCAAGCGGAAAACAGCGATGATTGAAAATCGTATAAACCCTCGTTTTCCCCCTATGAAACAACGGGGGTTTGTGATACAATAAAGAAAGACAAGTCAAACGCGCTGTCATCCGAATATCAAGGAGGTTTAATCATGACTGAACGGGAGCAGATCATGCAGGATATGATGAAGCATTTCCAGCAGGAGAAAGAAATGAAGCGGGCCAGATACCGCCAGCAGAACGCCTACATCCGCAAGGGGGAGACCCTGTTCACCGGCTCCTCCCTGATGGAACAGTTCCCCATCACGGAGTACTGCCTGAACGAGGGCCTGCCCATCGCTTATAACCGGGGTATCGGCGGCTATACCACCGACGAATTCCTGGCCGCCATCGACGATGTGCTGCTGGACGTGGAACCCGCCAAGCTGTTCATCAATATCGGCACCAACGACATCCGTACCATGCCGGAGGGAGAGGACTGGTTCACCCATCTGTCCGCCAATTACCGCGCGATCTGTGAAATCATCCGGAATAAGCTGCCCAGGACCGCCGTGTACATGATGGCTTACTACCCCGTCAACCTGGACGCGCTTCAGGCCCGGGCCGGCCAGGGGCCGATCGTACGCACGAACGAAAACGTGGCGAAAGCAAACGAAATGGTGCGCGCGCTGGCAGCGGAATTCGGCTTCCATTACATCGATGTGAACGACGGGCTCAAGGACGAAACGGGCGGCCTCAAGGCAGAATACACCCGGGACGGCATCCACTTTGACAGCGCCGCTTACCGCACAGTGTTCGACCGGCTGAAGCAGTATTTATGAGCGGAGGACGCAGATGGACACAGCGTTGATTTTAGCGCGTCAGATCCTGCAGATGTTTTTGCTGGCAGGGCTGGGCTACGCGCTGTTCAAAACGAAAAAGATCACCCAGGACGGGGCCAAGGCCCTGGGGAATATCCTGATCTATCTGGCGCTGCCCTCCGTGATCATCAACGGATTTTTGATCGAGCGCACCCCGGAGCACATCACCGGAATGCTTTACAGCGCCATTGGCGCGGCGGTGCTGCTGCTCATTTCCATTCTCGTTTCACGCTTCGTATTCAAAAAGGACGCCATTGCCGCCTTTGCCGGGGCGTTTTCCAATCCCGGCTTTTTCGGTATCCCGCTGATCATCGCTTCCGTGGGGCAGCACGCGGTGTTTTATGTGGCTTGCTTCGTGGCGTTTCTTAATATCGGCCAGTGGACCTACGGCGTTTCCATCCTGACAGGCCAGCCCATCCGTCAGGGTTTTCAGCTGAAAAAGCTCGTCAAAGCGCCGTTTATCATCGCCATCCTGATCGGCCTGACGCTGTTTTTTACCCAGCTTCCATTACCCGCCGTCGTCAGCGGTGTGCTTTCCTCGGTCGCTTCGCTGAATACGCCGCTGGCCATGTTCACCGTGGGTATTTATCTGGCGCAGACGAGTATTCCCGGGATGGTCAGACGGAAATCGCTTTATACCGTTTCTTTCGTCCGTCTGCTGGCGGTGCCGCTGATTTCACTGGCGCTGCTGTCGCTGCTGCCCCAGTCGCTGTTTGATATGAAAATGGCTTTGCTGCTGGCAATTGCCTGCCCGGTGGGCTCCAATGTGGCGGTGTATGCCCAGCTGCACGGCAAGGATTACGGCTACGCTGTGGAAACGGTGGTGATCTCCACGCTGTTATCGGCGCTGACCATCCCGGCCCTTGCCTGGCTGACGTCGTTTATTTGGTAGTGATTCGGAGGGAAAGCATGAACCTGCCTGAACTGCTGGCCCCCGCCGGGGGCATGGCGCAATTGAAGGCCGCGCTGCGTTTCGGCGCGGACGCGGTGTACGGCGCGCTGCCCAGCTTCGGCCTGCGGGCGTTTGCCGGAAATTTTACCTGGGAAGAAT
Organism: uncultured Eubacteriales bacterium; assembly: GCA_900320085.1. Lineage (GTDB taxonomy): Bacteria > Bacillota > Clostridia > Christensenellales > Aristaeellaceae > RUG563. The sequence continues at coordinate 31,457 of ONRC01000008.1, read as the reverse complement.
TGGAGCAAGCGCTGGCGCTTGTGCACAGCCGGGGAAAGAAATTCTATCTGACGCTGAATATCCTGCCCTATCAGGACGAAATGGACGCGCTGAAGGACGCCGCGCGTCGGGCGTATGACCTGGGCGTGGACGCTGCGCTGGTCAGCGATTTGGGGGCCTTCCTGATGCTGCGCAGGGAAGTGCCGGGCCTGCCGCTGCATATCAGCACCCAGGCGAACACCCTGAACGCCGAGGCCGCCCGGTTTTATTTTGATCAGGGAGCGGAAAGGATCGTGCTGGCGCGGGAGCTGTCGTTGCAAAGGATTGGGCAACTGAAAAAACAGCTGCCCGAAAAATTGGAACTGGAAGCTTTTGTGCACGGGGCGATGTGCATGAGCTACTCCGGGCGCTGTATGCTGTCCGACCACCTGACGGGGCGCGGCGGCAACCGCGGAGCCTGCGCTCAGCCCTGCCGCTGGGAATACGCGCTGATGGAAAAGAAGCGGCCAGGCGAATACTGGCCCATCGAGGAGGATGGGCGGGGCACCTATCTTTTGTCCGCCTATGATCTGAACATGCTGTCCCATCTGCCCGAGCTGATCGAAGCTGGCATCGGCAGCCTCAAAATCGAGGGGCGGATGAAAACGGAGTATTACGTGGCGACGGTCGTCGGGGCGTACCGCCGCGCCTTGGATGCGCTGGCAAAAAGCGAGGACGATTACCGTGCGCTGCTTCCGGAACTGGAAAGAGAGCTATGCAAGGCCAGCCACCGCGCCTTCAACACCGGCTTTTACTTTGGCCCACCCACCCCCATGGCGGGGGCCGCCGGGTTCACCCAGGAGATGGAATACGTGGCCCGGGTGGAAAGCTGGCGGGAGGGTCAGGCAACGCTGTCCCTCAAAAACCGGTTCTATGTGGGCGATACCCTGGAGCTGCTCTGCCCGGCGGGATCTTTCCCCTTCCGGGTGGAATCCATTACGCTGGCGGATACCGGGGAACAGCGGGACACCGTGTCCGTCGCGGGCCAGCGCGTGATTATTCCCCTGGCTTATCCTGCCGCGGAAGGCGATTTTCTTCGCGGCCCCAACCGCAACCATCAGGGAGGATGACCCGATTTTTTACCCAAGGAGGCGTACCGCCATGCTGTCCGAATTTCTGAAACGACATCCCATTCGCCGATTCACCCGGAAAAACCTGAATTGCTTCTATCCGCCTGCCGAGGACAGAGCGGCCTGGGACAGCCTTTCATCCGACGTCAGGCAGCAGGCCGAAGCGCTGATTGCCCAATACGCGGCTTTTCCCTATCCCATGCGCACAGCCTCCGGGTTCATGGCGTTCGTGCGCACCGGCAGCCGCCAGGCGGACGAGGGGCCGTATTTCCAGCGGCGCAGGAAGCTGTGCGCGGCGGTGCTGAACTGCTGCCTGCATCCCGACGCACCGCTGGACGACGTGATCGATGGGGCTTGGTGCATCTGCGAGGAAAGCACCTGGGTGATTTCTGCTCACAACATCAATCCCATCCCCGGCGCGCCTGCCGCTGCGGACTATCCCCTGCCCCGGATGGATGAATATATCGACCTGTTTGCCGCGCAGACAGGGATGATTCTGGCCCTGACCCTCCATATGCTGGGGGAGCGGATTCAAAAAGAAATCCCGCAGCTGTACCAGCGCATGCTGCGGGAATTGGACAGCCGCATATTGCGGCCGTTCCTGAACCACGACGAATTCTGGTGGATGGGAAACAAGCGGAAGGATTTGAACAATTGGACGCCCTGGATCGTATCCAATATTCTGGTGTGCTTTTTCCTGTATCCCACGGCCGACCGGGAAGAACTGGGGACGGCGCTGGAACGCTCGTGCCTGTTCCTGGACCGGTGGCTGGAATGCATCCCGGCGGACGGTGGCTGCGACGAAGGCGCGGGCTATTGGAACATGGCGGGCGGCGCGCTGTTGGACTGTCTGGAAATCCTGGAAGCGGTCACCGAGGGCCGGATGCAGTTCTGGCAGGAGGAAAAGATCCGCAATATCCTCCTGTTCCCGCTCAAGGCGGAGATTGGGAACGGCTGGTTCATGAACTTTGCCGACTGCGACGCGCGGCCTTTTATCTCAGGAGAGCGGGTGCAGCTGGCAGGCGAAAAGCTGCGTGACCCCGCCCTCATTGCCCTGGGGATGCGGACACGCGGAGAACTGGCCGATCAAATCAATGATACGCCGAATTTCACCCGCCTGCTGCGGCTGCTGTTCCATCCCGCGGTGGAAATAGCGGAAAGCGCGGCAGAACGGGAGGATGTGTGGCTGCCCGATTTGCAGGTGCGCAAGGTCTGCCGCGGCGGCATGACCCTATGCTGCAAGGGTGGGCACAACGGCGAAAACCACAACCACAATGATGTGGGTTCCTTCATGCTGTATGTGGACGGGGAGCCCCAGATCGTGGACGCCGGCAACATGGTCTACACCGCCAAGACCTTTTCTGACCAGCGCTATACCCTTTGGCACACCCGCAGCGCGTATCATAACCTGCCCCTCATCGGCGGGCAGGAGCAGCAGCCGGGCAAAGAACATAAGGCGAAGACGGTCAAATCAACGCCCGACGGCATGAGCCTGTATATCTGCAAGGCGTACGAAGCGTCGGGGCTGAAAACCCTGAAGCGGGAATTTCAATTATCGGATCACGCCCTGACGCTGCATGACAGGGTCAAATGTACGCAGCCACAGCCCGTCACGTGGGTGTTCATGCTGCGCAGCCGGCCCGAATTCAGGGACGGCCTGGTGCTGTCCGGCGCGATCTGCCTGCACGTTCCTGACGGAATGACGGGGCAGGCCGAGGAAATCCCCGTTACAGACCCCCGCATGGCGCGGAATTACCCCGGCTCCCTGTGGCGGCTCACGCTCTCCGCTCCTGTTGAGAATGAATATCATGCTGTATTCATCATCGAAAAAAGGAAAGAAATAAAAAGAAACCCCGGCTGATGGATGCAGCCGGGAAAGTGTTATCTTTGCTCCCTGACAGAGGAGGTGGAGCCGCCTCCTTTTTTTGCTTTTTGGAATATCAATGCCGAGCCTGCGGCCAGGCACAGCAGAATGGACAGAACCTGACTGACCCGGAAGGGGCCGAGCATGAGGCTGTCGGTGCGCAGGCCTTCGATGAACGCGCGGCCCAGACCATACCAAATCAAATACAGCAGGAATAGATTTCCGGAGCGAGTTGTTTTTTTCCGGTTCAGCCACAGGATGAGAAAGCCCAGCAGATCCCACACGGATTCATAGAAGAAGGTGGCCATGTGCCATCCGCCGTCCACGTTCACCGCCAGAGGAAACCATTGCAGCGCGGGGTTGTCGATCAGCCGTCCGTAGGCCTCGCCGTTAAAGTAATTGCCCCAGCGGCCGATGGCCTGACTGAGAATCAGGGCGGGGGCGATCATGTCGGCCAGCTTGCCAAAGGGCACTTTTTTAATTCTGGAAAACGCGAATACCGCCAGCGCGCCGCCGATGACCCCGCCGTAAATAGCCAGGCCGCCTTCCCAGATGTACAGGATGGACAGCGGATTTTGCCGGTACATATCCCACTGAAAGGCCACGTAATACAGCCGGGCCCCGATCACGCCCGCGGGGATCACCCACAGGGCCAGGTCGTAGGTCAGGTCCTTGGGCAGGCCCAGCCGCTTTTCCTGCCTGGAACACAGGAACACGCTGATCGCCATGGCACAGGCAATCAACAGCCCGTAAATAGAAATGAAGCCAAATAATCGTGGGTTCATTTTTCCTCCCTGAGAATTGTTGGGCACTTTAACGCTGGAACGAGAGTTCAGAGTACAGAGCGCAGATTTATCATGATGATCACAAACTGCTTGAACAAGAAACTTTTACTGTTAGCGTTATTCTGTCATCCCGATCGAAGCGGAGGCGAGAGCCGCAGCGGAGTGGAGGGATCTGGGGGAAGCATAAGCAGTCAAGCACCATAATATCCAGCTTTCAGATCCCTCGACTTCGGCTCGCTTCTTGCTCGCCTTCGCTCGGGATGACAATGTTTGTTGAACGACAAAATGCTTGTCCGTCGGTTCCAAAGCCCTCAGTATATCATCTGCACTCTGTACTCTGTACTCTCCTTTAGCGTTAAAGCGCCCTTTAATCATAAATCTTCCTGCCCTTTTCGTCCTCCGCGCCGCTGAGGCGGTGGAAGAAGGTGTTCGTAATATCCCGCCATTCCCGGGCATTTTGCAGCTGGGCTTCCATGCGCCGGGCAGCTTCCTCCCGGTCGGGGGAGGGAAGATCAAGACCCGCCAGGGTATCCGACATGGCCTTCGCCTGGTCATAGCCCAGGAAATGGTCGTCGTAAATCCGCTGGATCAGGGTGCGTCCGTCCTTCATCTTGAAGCCATAGGGCAGGCGGTGGAAGAACAGAAGCAAGTTGTCCGGGCAGGTCTGCGGGTCGGCGTACAGGGAACGCAGGGGTTCGGGGTACTGCTCCGCGTAGCCGGTGCCGTTTTTCGTGCGGTCGATGCCCACGGCATTTCGGTCCGCCCGGTTATAGGTTCCCCAGGCTTGGAATTCGTATCCGTAGGGACTGGGGCCGTAATGGATGCCGGGCTGCACCATCCAGCACAGGCCCAGGGGTGCGGTATAGTTTTCGTATACAGCGCGGCTTTGCAGCAGCATGGCTGTCAGTTTGGCTTCCTGATCTTCCGGCAGGCTGTAGGTCAGCTTCGCCCATTGCCGCACAGCCACTTCCGGGTCGCTGTCCGGATTCCAGGCGAAGAGGCCGTAGGCGAACAGGTTTGCCATGGCGAAGGGATGCCCCGCCCAGTTATCATCCCGGCCCAGGTTGCTGACCGCGGCGATGGCGGTCACCCGCTGCTTGCCCATCTGGTCAAAGGTTTCGCGCCACAGCCCGCCCATATAGTAAAGGTCGATCTGGTGGCCGGTGTATTCCTGGGCCAGCTGGAATTCAATCGCCATGGACGTTTTTTCCATGCCCAGCAATAAGGGTGACAGAGGCTCCCGCACCTGGAAATCATAGGGGCCGTGCTTGACCTGCAAAATCACGTTGGGGTCGAAGGCGCCGTCCAGGGGCTTGTACAGGTCATACGCCGCCCGTGGCCGGTCAGTGGTCTGGTCGCGCCAATCCTGCATACAGTTATACACGAACGCGCGCCACACCAGCCTGCCGCTATACGGCGCGATGGCGCGGGCCAGCATATTGGCGCCTTCCGCGTGGGTGCGGTTGTAGGTATTGGGGCCGGGGCGATGCTCGCTGTCGGCCTTCACCAGGAAGCCCGCCAGATCGGGAATGGCCGTCCAGACGCGCTTGGCGGTGTCCGCCCACCAGGCCTGCACCCGCTCATCCAGCGGGTCGGCGGTGGGAAGGCCGTTCTGCATGGGCTGGGAAAAGTCGATGCTCAGCATCAGCCGCACGCCGAAGGGCCGCAGCAGCGCAGCGAAGGCCGCGGCGTCCGGCAGCAGGTCGTCCAGCAGATGCTGGGCGGGCTGGTGCACGTTCACGTTGTTGATGCACAGCACGTTGATGCCCACACTGGCCAGCATCCGGCCCAGCTGGCGGATACGGGCGGGGTCATAATCGAAGCGGTTGCCTTCAAACCACATGGAGCGCCCGGCATAGCCCCGCTCCACCGTGCCGTCCATGTTGTCCCAGCAGTTGATCATGCGCAGGTCATAGTACGGCTTTTGCAGCCCGACGGGAATTGCTTCGCCTGCCGCGCACGCGCGAATCAGCGCATAGGCACCGTACAGCACGCCGGTTTCTCCGCCGCGAACGGCATACCCGTTTTCCGTTTCGCTGATTTCGTAGCCTTCCTGTAAATCCCTGTCCAAATGGAAGTCTGTTTTCCGTCCATCCGCAAAGAAAGCAGCCGTTTCATACTTTGCCACGGCCAGCGGCGTATCCAGTCCTTCCGGCAGTTTGTCAGCCATGCGCCGCAGCCACGCGCGCCGAGTTTCCCAGCCCGCCATTTTTATTCACCTCGTATTGTGAATTAATGAAGATACCAGTATGATTGTAGCATATTCTGATGACCATTTCAATGTCAATCACATTTCGTCTTTTTTCGATCTGCATACAATTGTCATTGAAAAAACATGCAAAAGCGTATATAATAGACCCTGTTATGAACGGAAGGAGGAGGGCCGCATGGAAAACGAGATCAACCTGGGCGACGTGATCCAGACCCGGAAGCCCCACCCCTGCGGCTCGGATATCTGGACGGTGATCCGCACCGGGGCCGACATCAAAATCAAATGCCAGGGCTGCGGACGGATCGTGATGCTGGATCGGGCGGTGTTTTTGAAGCGCCGCAAAAAGGTGATCCAGGCCGCCGTGCCTCCGGACGCAGCGCGAGAGGAGCAAAGTGAACATGCAGACTGAACGGCAACCCGCCCCCCAAAAAGAAAACGTTTTTTCCCGGTTCATCGCCTGGCGCAGAAAGCGCAGGGCTATCGCCAAGGAAAAAGAAAAAAACATGACCTTGAAGCAAAAGATCCTGAGCTGGGCCGTGCTGCCGCTTTACGCCCTGCTGATCGCCGCGATGATTCATCTGTTTGTGGGCGAGCTGGTGCGGGTGGACGGCACCAGCATGACCAATACGCTGCAAAACGGCGAGGTCGTCTGGTGCTCCAAGCTGTCCTACCTGGTGGGCCAGCCCCAGCGCAACGATATTGTCATCTGCCATTATCCGGGCCGGCTGAACGAGCGCGGGGCCAATCCCATCCACATCAGCGGCGGGCTGACCCTCAACATGTATACCATTTTCGTCAAGCGCCTGGTGGCGCTGCCGGGGGATACGGTGGAGATCACGGACGGCCATCTGTACGTGAACGGCGAACTGGTGCCCGATCCTGAAAAGATGGGCAGCGTACCCCGGGACTATGCCAAGCGGACGCTGGGCGAGGACGAGTACTTCGTGGTGGGCGACAACCGCCTCACCTCCCATGACAGCCGGGCCAGCGACGTGGGCCCCATCTCCCGCGGCGAGATCATGGGAAAGGTAACGAACGTGCTGTTCCCCTGGGCGAACCACCGCGCCGCCAAATAATCAGAAAAGGAAGCGTTTTTGAAGATGCAGACGGAAAACAAGCCCGGCGATCAGAACCGGAATATCTTCGCCCGCTATTGGGCATGGCATAAAAAACGGGCGGCCATTGCCAAGGAAAAGGAAAAACAAAAGACCCTCCCCCAGAAGATCTGGGGCTGGGTGGCGGTCATCATTGAGGCGGTGCTCATCGCCATGCTGGTCCGCATGTTTATCGTGGAGCCTGTGCGGGTGGACGGCCAGAGCATGTGCAACACCCTGCAGGACGGCGAGATCGTGCTGGCCATGAAAACACCCTACTGGACGCAGAATCCCCAGCGCAACGACGTGGTCATCTGCCATTATCCCGGCCGCGTGAATGAAGGCGGAGTGGGTCCGATCAATTTCAGCGCCTCCATCCGGCTGGACTTTTCCACGATTTTCGTCAAGCGCGTTGTGGGCGTGCCGGGGGACTACCTGCAAATCTCCGGCGGCCACCTGTATGTGAACGGCGAACTGGTGGAAGACCCTGTGAACATGGGAAGCGTGCCTTCGGATTATGAGCTGATTCACCTGGGCGAGGATGAATACTTCGTCGTCGGCGATAACCGCCTCTGGTCCCATGACAGCCGGGCCAGCGATGTGGGGCCGATCTCCAGAAACGATATTGTGGGCAAGGTCACGCGGGTCATCCTGCCGTTTGGCAATGCGCGCGCGGTGAAATAACGTGCCGCAGGCTGTTTGGCATATCGCCGCTTCCATCCTGCTGGCCGCTGCGCTGGCCGGATTGATCACCCGCTTCCTGTTTCAGCTGGTGCGGGTGAAGGGCGGCAGTATGGAGCACACGCTGAAAAACGGCGATTTGCTGTTTTGTATCCGGTCGGGTACCTATCGAAGGGGAGAGGTGGTCATCTGCCGCTATCCCCGGCGCGTGACCGGGACGCTGGAAATCAACGCCGCGTTTTCGCTCACCTGGCATACCCTGTTTGTCAAGCGCCTGGTAGCTCTGCCCGGCGACCTGGTGGAGATTCGGGAAGGGCAGCTGCTGGTCAATGATTCGCCCGTTTCCGACCCGCCGCGCATGGCCAGCCCGCCCCGCGATTATGGGCCGCGCAGGCTGGGGAAGAAGGAGTGTTTTGTCATCGGCGACAACCGCCTATCCTCCCATGACAGCCGCGCCGCCGATGTGGGCCCGATCCCGGAAAGAATGCTCCAGGGCCACGTAAAAGCGGTGCTCTGGCCGCCGAACAGAATCCAGATCGTGAAATAAAAAACAATCGCCGCGGCGTTATCTTCGCCGGGGCGATTGTTCTGTTTGATTAAAAATCCAGCGTTTCTTCTGTTAGGACGCGGACGCCGAGGCGCTTGAGCGCCTGCGCGGTGATGCCGTCGCCGGGAACAAGCGTACCGAAAAAGCTGCCGTCATATACCTGTCCGCACCCGCAGGAGGGGCTGCGGGCTTTGAGGATGGCGCAGTCGCAATGAAAAAGCTGATACAGCCGCGCGGCTTCCTCCGCGCCTTTTTGGTATGGCGCCGTCACGTCCACGCCATCCCGGTTGATCACCTTGTTTCCTTGGATTTCGGCGGGCAGGCGCGGGGTGGGCAGGCCACCCAGCTGCTCGGGGCAGACGGGAATCAGCGCATGATCTTTCAGCAGTTCCAGCGCCGCCGGGCATGCCTTGCTTTGCCCGTCATACCGGCAGCGGACGCCCAGCAGGCAGGCGCTGATCAAAATTCTCACGCAATTTCCAGCGCGATTTCCATCATCTGGGTGAAGGTTTCGCGCACCTCCTGGGGACTTAAGGATTCGCCGGTGAACACGTTGTCGGAGATCGTCAGCAGCGACAGGGCGTTCTTCCCCGCCCGCGCGGCGTTCAGGTACAGGGCGTAGGCTTCCATCTCGATGCACAGCACGCCCAGGTCCTTGAGGACGGTGGCGGGCTTGATGACGGAGGCGTCGTAGAACGTGTCGGTGGAATACACCGGGCCGACCACGATTTCATGGCCCATCTTCCGCCCGGCGGCCACGGCCTTTTCCAGCAGCTCGTAGGAGCAGCAGGGGCCTAAGTTTCCGTGGAAGCCGAACTGCGCGCCGTAGTTGGAATTGGTGTAGGCGCTCATGCCCGCCACGATGGAGCGGATTTTCAGCTTCGGGCTGATCATCCCGGCGGAGCCCACGCGGATAATGTTCTCCACGCCCAGGAAGTTGTACAGCTCATAGGAATAAATGCCGATGGAGGGCATGCCCATGCCGGAGGCCATCACGGACACACGCTTGCCCTTGTATTCGCCGGTGTAGCCTTGCACGCCGCGGACGTTGTTGACCAGCTTGGCGTTTTCCAGATAATTGTCGGCAATGAACTTGGAGCGAAGCGGGTCGCCGGGCATGAGCACGGTGGGGGCGAAATCGCCGGGCTGCGCGCCGTTATGCAAAGTAGCCATTCTCATTCCTCCTTTTGGCCGATTATATACCATATTGGGCAAATGCGCAAGCCTCAGAAAAACTCGTCCAGCAGGATATAATAGCGCAGCTTGTCCCAATCGGGGGTGATACCCAGTTCATCGAACAGCCTTTCGGGCTGGAAGCCGGGGATCTTGAACCCATAAAAACCGTCGGTGTTGTGTTTCAGACTGCGGTAGCACAGGGCCAAATCCCGCCATTTGTCGGCGACGCCGGAATCGCCCAGGTCAATAAAGCCGCTCACCTGGCCACCGTCAAAGAAGATATTGGGCAGGCAGCAGTCCCCATGGGAAAAGGCGGGCTCCAGGGGCGGCTTGTTGTTTTCCAGCCAGCTTAGCAGGGCCTCGGGGTTTTCAAACCCGCCGGGGCCGAAGGTCTCCGGTTCGCACTGAGAAAAGTCCACCAGCCCGTGCTCCAGGCTATGCCGGGCGTGGGCCAGCTCCCCATCCAAAGAACGGCTCTGCGGGCAGTCGGTGATGTCCGTCTGCCACAGCATATGGATCGCTTCCGCCAGCAGCTTTAACAGCAGATCGGGCTGGTTCAGGTAGCTTTTGTCGCACGCCATTTTGCCTGGCACCCGGGTCATGAGCAGGTACTCCGTTTCCGCGTCCTGTTCAAAACCCAGCACCCGCGGTGCGGGCAGCCTGCCCTCCAGCCAGCGCAGCACCTTCAGCATCCCCTCGGTCAGCACACTCTGCGGGCCGATTTTCAGCACGGCGTCGGGAAACACCAGCACGCTGGAGCCCGACATGCCGGTATCGTTCACGGTATAGGGCAGGCCGTCGATCTGCCTGCGGATGGAGGCGGGAATACAATCAAAATTCATCTTACTTTTCTCCTGTGGAGCCGATGCCGCCGCGGTCGGGATCCGTGAGGAATTCCACCGTTTCCAGCTCCACATCGGGCATTTTTTTCATGATGCGGAACTGGCAGATGCGGTCGTTCTTTTCGATGCGGGTGTCCCGCAGGGCCACGGCGGAAAAGTACCACAGGTCGTTGTCCCCGCAGTAGCTTTCGTCGATCACGCCCACGCTGTTGGTCATCAGGATGCCCCACTTTTTGAACGTGGACGAGCGCGGGGCCACGTGGGCTTCGTAGCCCTGAGGCAGCTTCATGGAAACGCCCAGGGGGATCAGCCGGTATTCTCCCGCTTTCATCTCCACCGTTTCCGCGGCCCGCAGGTCAATCCAGTCCCCCTGCGGCAGCTTTTCCAGCGGGATGATGTCCGCGTGATAACGCACTTGGATGGTCAAGGCGGTTGCTCCTTCTTCTCATTCGGTTTATCAGGCGCTTTAAGCTATGAAAGGATTAGGAAACTGGCAACCATCCAAAAGCCTTCCCCTTGAGGGGAAGGTGGGCCGCGCGAAATCAAGTTGATGAAAGGTATCAAGAAAATACGCGCGGCTCGGATGAGGTGATTTGCTTATCTTCCTTCAAGTGAACTGGTTGAAGTCCATCATCACCTCATCCGTCAGGCGCGAATTTTCTCTCGTACGCTTACCTTCTTGGTTCCGCGCCTGACACCTTCCCCTCAAGGGGAAGGCTTTGGGTTGGTCTCCTTTAGCTTGATAGTGTTTGTAACTTAAAGTGTCCTTTCAATTATTGCTCTCGGCAATTTCGGCGTTACTGTTTCAGCGCCTCATAGACTTTATAGAACGCATCCTTATATTCCAGCTTCAAGTCCACCAGTCCGCCGTAGGGGCTGTTGAGGTTATAGACATAGTTGCCCTTGGGCGCGTTGGTGTCGGTGAGGCCCCAGATGGTGACGGCGTTCAGCGGGTTGCCGTTCTCTCCGTTCAAATCCATAAACACCTTAAACAGCTTGGCGTAAAATTCCGCGTGCTTGTCGGCCTGATTGAGGTCAAAGTTGCGCACGGCCATTTCGGTGATCTGCACGTCCAGCCCGTCGGCGTTGTAGCCTAAGATCGCGTCGCGGATCATGTCCAGGTGGCTGTCCACCAGGCAGCCGTCCTGGGTGCCGTAGCCGCCGATGTAGCCCTGCATGCCGATGCCGTCGCACAGCTTGCGGGGGTTGCCGTTTTCGTCCAGCGCGGAGGTATTCACCTCCTGGATCAGCGTGCGGATGGCCTGGGCCTTGTCGGCAAAGTAGGCGTTATAGTCGTTGTAATACAGCTTGATGTCCGCGCCCAGGGCTTCCACCGCGTTGCGGGCGTAGAGGAAGGCCAGGCTCACGTAATCGTCGCCCATGTACTCCCGGAAGCTGTTCACCGCGCCGCTGCGCATGGTGCGCAGATGCCGGGGGTCGCTCGCGGCGTATTCATTGGGGCCGTCGGCCACGGCTTCGTTCACCACGTCCCAGCAGTACACCACGCCGGGGAACTTTTCCTCAAAGTGCTTCACCACTTCGGTGATGTAGTATTCCGTGCGGGCCTTGATGGTTTCTTTGTCGGCGATGGGCTTTTTGCTGTCGTAGTCCTCGTGGAAATACCAGTCGGTCATATAGGCGTCCCACACCAGCACGTGGCCGCGCACGCCGATGCCGTTGTCCTTCGCCCACTGCACCATCTGGTCCGCCGCCCAGTAGTTCATGGCGGGCATCCCGTCGGTGCGGGCCAGGGTGGCCTTCTGGTCCAGCAGGGAATAGGCCTTCATTTCGTTGGTGGTGGTGATGGAGTTGAAGTGGGCCTTCACCAGGTTCAGGTATTTCTGGTTGCGCAGCTGGTCAAAGGACAGGCTGGCGCCCAGCTTGAAGCCGTAGGGAGCGGTCAGGGTATACATCGGTTCCATTTCCTCCTCCGCGAAAACGGGCACAGCGGCGCACAGCAGCGCCAGCGCCAAAGCGACAGCGAATAAACGTTTCATTCTGTTTCCCTCCTCGGTGTTGTTCCTTCCCATTATAACAGGTTTCAGTGAAAAAGAACAGGGAGCGGGAAACCGTTTTTTGCTTTTTCTGGATCGGATTTTGCTTTAAGCCCTTCATTTTCCGAAAAAAATATGGTATACTGCGTTTGCTTGTTCAAACGAACCAATGACAATGAGGGAGGAACATTCATGCGTATTTCTGATTCCATCGTGTATGTGGGCGTATTCGACCGGGACATCGATCTTTTCGAGGGCCAATATGCCGTGCCCACCGGCGTGTCCTACAATTCCTATATCATTTTTGACGAGAAAATCGCGGTGATGGACACCGTGGACAGCCGGAAAACGAAGGAATGGCTGGCGAACGTGGAAGCGGCGCTGAACGGGAAAATGCCGGACTACCTGGTGGTGCAGCATCTGGAGCCCGACCACAGCGGCAGCATCCAGGCCCTGGCCGACAAGTATCCGGATATGAAGCTGATCATGACCGCAAAGGCCCTGACCATGCTGCCCCAGTTCGTGGACGCGTCGCTGTCCGCCCGCGCTCAGGGTGTCAAGGAAAACGAAACCCTGAGCCTGGGCAGCCACACCCTGAAATTCATCACCGCGCCTATGGTGCACTGGCCCGAGGTGATGCTTTCCTATGAAGAAAGCGAAAAAGTCCTGTTCTCCGCCGACGCCTTCGGCACCTTCGGCGACCCGGAAAAGGAGGACTGGCTCCCCGAAGCCCGGCGGTATTACTTCAACATCGTGGGCAAGTACGGCGGCCCCGTGACCACGCTGCTGAAAAAAGCCGCCGCGCTGGACATTCAGACGATCCTGCCCCTCCACGGCCCGGCGCTCAAAGAAAACCTGGGCTTCTATCTGGGCAAGTATCAGGTGTGGAGCAGCTACGCACCGGAGGAAAAAGGCACGCTGGTGGCCTTTGGTTCCCTGCACGGCAACACGGCGGGCGCGGCGAAGCTCCTGGCCGAGCAGCTGAAAGCGGCGGGGGAGACCGTGACCGTCATCGACCTGGCGCGGGACGACATGGCCCTGGCCGTGGCCGAAGCCTTCCGGTTCGATAAACTGGTGCTGGCCGCCTCCACCTACGACGGCGGCTTCTTCCCCAAGATGGAGGACTTCCTGCTGCACCTGAAAGCCAAGGCCTTCCAGAAGCGCAAGGTCGCCCTGATCGAAAACGGCTCCTGGGCGCCCATGGCCGCCAAGGGCATGAAAGCCTATCTGGAACAGATGAAGGACGTGGCCGTCCTTGACACTGTCGTGACCATCAAGTCCACCGTGACCGAAGCCAACAAGGAACAGCTGAAAGCCCTGGCCGCGGAGCTGCTGGCGTAAACGAATAAGGTTTTATTGTTTGTGGGGGAAACCGCTCTTTGGAGGCCAAAGAGCTGCCTTCCCCTCGTAGGGGAAGGTGGCGCGCAGCGCCGGATGAGGTCTATCCCCCACACCCCATTCCGAGAAAGCCATAGGGGGTAAGGTCATTTTATTATGGGCTTTCCTTAATTAAAAAATGAAGATAGAAATCATTGACAATCAACAGCAGAAGAAAACAATCGTGCGTGCGATCCTGGAAGCGCTGCCGGACTGGTTCGGCGTGCCCGAATCGCGGGATCAGTATATCGCGGCCAGTGCGGATGAAATGATGGTAGCAGCGATGGAGAACGGCCAGCCGCTGGGATTTCTTTGCCTGAAGGAAACGGGCAAGGCCACGGTGGAGCTGGCCGTGATGGGCGTCTTGCAGCCCTATCACCGCCACGGCATCGGCCGGCAATTATTTCAAAAAGCCAAAGAAATCGCCACGGCCCAGGGCTATTCCTTCATGCAGGTGAAAACCGTGAAAATGGGCTGCTATGAGGATTACGACCGCACGAACTTGTTCTATCAAAGCCTGGGCTTCCAGGAGTTTGAGGTGTTTCCCACCCTGTGGGACGAAGCCAACCCCTGCCAGGTGTATGTGATGGATTTGTAAGGTGCAAAGGGCACTATAAATCACTAAAAGAAATGATGGGTCGAGGGCCGCACAGGCCCTCGACCCATCGTTATTCTTCAGAACGTGACTGTTAGCGTTTTAGAAGATGAATGGTATCAGCTGAATCTCTTTTCCAGCTCTTCATATTTTTCGTGGGTGATGAGGGCGTCGTGCTCGGTTCCCTCCAATTGCACCACATACGTCCAGCGGCCATAGGGCGTGATGTTGCGGATGCGGCGCAGGTTGATGATGTAGCTCTTGTGGCAGCGGAAGAAGATCGCCGGGTCCAGACGCGCTTCCAGGTCGCCCAGGGTTTCGCTGAGGACATAGCGGCCATCGTTCACGGTATAGATCACCGTGGCCCGGTCCTCCCGCTGCACCAGCAGAATGTCGTCCAGATTGATGAAGGAAACGCCTTCCCGGTGATGCAGCATCAGCCGTCCCGCGGCGACCTTGGAGGGGCCGGGAATGGGCGGCGTGGCGGACTCCTGCTTCACCCGGTGCAGCCGGTCATAGATGCGGCTCAGGGTCTGCTCCAGCCGGTCCAGCTTGAAGGGCTTCACCAGGTAGTCAAAGGCGTAGACCTCGAAGGCTTCGCCCATGTACTCCTCGTGGCCCGTGGCGAAGATCAGGATGCAGGCGGGGTTTTTGTCCTGCATCAGCCGCGCGCATTCCACACCGTTTTTTTCCGGCATATCCACGTCCAGAAAAACCACCTGGGGATTCAGCTTTTCATACAGGGCCATGGCTTCCTCGCCGGTCACCGCTTCGCCCGCCACGAAAAAGCCGTCCGTGGCCTGGATTTTCTTGCGCAGAATCAGCCGCATTCCCGGATCGTCGTCCGCGATCAGAACGGAGATCAGCTTCTTTTCATCGTTGGCGCTCATTTAAATCTCCCAAATGCGTTTTGTCGATAGAGTACGGTGTAAAGAGTGCAGAGTACAGAGTTCAGTGTACAGATATTATAGTGTGTCCAATAAATGGACCGCTATATTCATCTGCACTCTGAACTCTGCACTCTGTTCTCTGCTTCAATTTGTTTGCCTTACATGATATTTTTTCATGGGCCTGCGGCCCAGGATCTCGCTGTAAATCACGCCCTGCAAAAGCGCCTTGGCCCGGTCGGAGGGCTCTTCTTCCTGCATGGGCAGGAACTCGGCGGGCTCGGATGCTTCGATACCGCCCAGCATGAAGTCATGGCAGCAGTCGATGCCCTCGGTGCCCACGCCCTGCACGCCCATGACGGGGGTGTGCATATGCGCCTCAAAGGGCTTGGCCCCATGGCTGCTGGCGACGGAGGCCTGGACGGGCCGGGCTGTGACCGTCGGCGTGACGGGCTGCCTTTGCCCGCGCATGGCGTCGCGGTCGTCCCAGGCGTCCTCCTCGTCCTCCCATTCGTCCGCCCGGCTCATGGCGGCGGGCTGGGGCGCGGGAGCAGGCTGGGAATCGGCAGCGACGTTTTTCTTGGGCGCGCGTTGGGTTTTTTGCAGGGCGGCTTTCGCTTCCGCTTCTTTCCTGCTTCTCATGATGGCGCTGACGCACCACCACAGGATCACAATCACGATCCAAGCAAATGGCATACGGCGGACCTCCCTTCTTCATAAGGTAGGAGGTGACAAAGTAGGAGGTAGGAGGTTTTCATTTGTTTTCACCATTGGATACAGCCAGAGCTGGTACCATCGTATGACTGTATCCACCTCCTACTTCCTACCTCCTACTTCCTACCTGATTTTACTTTTTCCCGTCCAGCGGCTTCACGCTTTCGGCGGAGGGAGCGGCGGCCTTGGCGATGCCGTTGCGCATTTCGGTGTCGGCGATGGTGTTCTGCATCTGGTAGTAGTCCATCACGCCCAGCTTGCCTTCCCGCAGGGCTTCGGCCATGGCCAGGGGCACCTGTGCTTCGGCCTCGACCACCTTGGCGCGCATCTCCTGCACGGCGGCCTTCATTTCCTGCTCATGGGCCACGGCCATGGCGCGGCGTTCTTCGGCCTTCGCCTGGGCGATGCGGCGGTCGGCTTCAGCCTGGTCGGTCTGCAGCTGCGCGCCGATGTTGCGGCCTACGTCGATGTCGGCAATATCAATGGAGAGGATCTCGTACGCGGTGCCCTTGTCCAAGCCCTTTTCCAGCACGGTCTGGGAAATGGAGTCGGGGTTCTCCAGCACGGCCTTGTGAGTGATGGAGGAACCGATGGTGGTGACGATGCCCTCGCCGACGCGGGCGATGATGGTTTCCTCGCCGGCGCCGCCCACCAGGCGCTCGATGTTGGTGCGCACGGTCACGCGGGCCTTGGCGCGCAGCTCGATACCGTCCTGGGCCACAGCGGCCACGGGGGGCGTTTCAATCACCTTGGGCAGCACGCTCATCTGCACGGCCTGGAGCACGTCGCGGCCGGCCAGGTCGATGGCGCAGGCGGTGGTGAAGCTCAGGTTGATGCTGGCCTGCTTGGCGGAAATCAGGGCGTTGATGACGCGCTCGACGTTACCGCCCGCCAGGAAGTGGGTTTCCAGCATATCGGTGGTCACGTCCAGCCCGGCCTTCCGGGCTTTGATGTAGGCGTTCACGATCTTCTGGGGAGAGATGCGGCGGAACCGCATACCGATCAGGGAGCTGATCTTCACCGGCGCGCCGGACGCCCGGGCGTTGATCCACAGGCCCAGGGGCACATACCGGAAGAATACCGATACCAGCACAATGGCGACCACGATGATCACGGTAACGAGTATGAGCATTTCAGGCATGGAATGAACCTCCTTTATACTTGCTTCTCTGCTTTCAATCCGGCAGAGGGGACAGAGAAATCAGAGTACAGAGTTCAGAGTACAGAGAATATACCTTTTCAAATCAGGATTCCACAGGGCGCTGACCATTCAATCTGAACTCTGCACTCTGTTCTCTGTGCTCTTGATCTTCTGCATCTCTGAAAATCAAGCAGCAGTTTCCTTCACGATGATCTTGTTTCCTTCCACCTTCGTGACCTGCACGGACCTGTCCTTTTCCAGGTAGCTGCCCTCGGTGACCACGTTGAGCCGCACGCCGTCAAACTCCGCAAAGCCCACGGGGTTGAGCACGGTGACAGTTTTGCCGGTCTTGCCAAGCAGCGCGTCGGTTTCCTCGTGGTCTACCGTCGGCGTCACCTCGTTCAGGATCAGCGCGGAGCGGGACAGCTTGCCGTTGGCGGCAGACTTGATGGACACCGATATGGCGATGCCCGCCAGAGCCAGGGCGATCAGCGTCGCCGCCAGGCCCGCCACCGGGCCGTAGGTGTTCCAGGTGATCACCACGCCGATCACGGTCAGGATCAAGCCCGAAACACCGGGAAAACCGAACCCGGGCACGAACACCTCCACCACCAGCAGGCTTACACCCGCCAGCAGGCACAGGATCAGCGGAAGATTGAGCACGATCGCGTTCAGAACATTCTCCATTCGCTTTCATGCCTCCTTTCCTTTTGATGGGCCTATTCTATCATGAATCGGAAAAACAGAAAAGCGGTTTTGCCTGAAAACAGCGTTTTGGCGTCTGAATTGTCAGGATTGAACGGGTCAGAAATCAATTACTGTTACGGGAAGGGCGTTTCCAAAAGCCTTCCCCTCGCAGGGGAAGGTGTCAGGCGCGGAATTAAGATGGAAAGTGTGTTCAAGTCAATTCGCGCCTGACGGATGAGGTGCTCCTCTCTGTTATATGTTCACATATTGTCGGGTGAGTTCACCTCATCCGAGCCACGCGAAAACGCTTGATTTCTTCCTCGATCTTGGTTCCGCGCGGCCCACCTTCCCCTCCGAGGGGAAGGCTTTTGGAAACCTGAAAGTGATTATAGTGCCCATTCAAGCATTGACTGAACGGTTACGATTTAAGCATGTAAAAAGCAGTATGTGTTATCCGTGCGTTTTTTGAACAGATCGCCGATTGACTTTTCCGAACGAATTGGTTATAATACATCGAAACGTACGGAAAGGAAGTGGGGGAAAGCGTGCGTACCTTACTGACGGGCGGGAAAGTGTATCAGCAAGGCGGTTTTGTTTTGGCTGACGTCGCCGTGAAGAAAGGGCAGATCGAAGCGGTTTCCGACAAGATTCTTCCCCGACCCGGCGACCGTGTTTTGGATTTTTCAAATTGTTATCTTGTTCCCGGTTTCGTGGATGTGCACGTGCACCTTCGTGAGCCGGGATTTGTTTATAAAGAGACCATCGCCACCGGCACCGCGGCGGCGGCCCGGGGCGGGTACACCACCGTGTGCGCCATGCCGAATTTGAGCCCCGCCCCGGACACCTTGAAAAATTTGAAGGTGGAGCTCAAGGCCATCCAGAAGGACGCGAAGATCGAGGTGCTGCCCTACGGGTGCATCACCATGGAACAGCGGGGGAGAGGGCAGCTGGCGGACTTTACCGCCCTGGCTCCTTACGTCTGCGCCTTCTCCGACGACGGCAAGGGCGTGCAGGACGAAGGGCTGATGGAGCTGGCCATGATGGCGGTGCGCAGGACGGGCAAAATGATCGTGGCCCACTGCGAGGACGAAAGCCTGCTGCGCGGCGGGTACATCCACGACGGGCCCTACGCCCGCGCCCACGGCCACGCGGGCATCTGTTCTGAGAGTGAAACGGCCCAGGTGGAGCGGGATTTGAAGTTAGCGGCCAGGACGGGCTGCCCCTACCATGTGTGCCACGTGAGCGCCAAGGAAACCGTGGCCGCCATCCGCGCGGCGAAACGGCTGGGCGTGAACGTGACCTGCGAAACCGCGCCTCATTACCTGCTGCTGACGGACAGCGATTTGCAGGAGGACGGGCGGTTCAAGATGAATCCCCCCATCCGGGAAGCCGCCGACCGGGACGCGCTGCTGGAAGGCATCCTGGACGGCACCATCGACATGATCGTGACTGACCACGCGCCCCACTCCTTCGACGAAAAGGCCAAGGGCCTGGAGGGCAGCGCCATGGGCGTGGTGGGCCTGGAATGCGCGTTCCGGGTGCTGTACGACCGGCTGGTTCGGGAACAAAAGGTTCTGGCCCTGGAAAAGCTGGTGGAGCTCATGTCCCTGAACCCGCGAAAACGCTTCAATATTCCCGGCGGCATGGCACCCGGTCAGCGGGCGGACATCACCGTGATCGACCCAAATAAACACGGCACCATCGACCCGCGGCAGTTCTTCTCCATGGGCACCGCCACCCCCTTCGACGGCTGGGAAACCACCGGGGATGTGGCGATGACCATGGCGGGGGGAAAGATTGCCTGGGAAGCGGGAAAGAAGAGTTAAAAGAGTACAGAGTAAATGGTATATCAAAAAGCCTTCCCCTCGCAGGGGAAGGTGAGCCGCGCGGGACGAAGAAAGAAAGAGAAGTCAAGTCAGTTCGCGCGGCTCGGATGAGGTGAACCCACCTGTAGATA
The DNA here is from genome assembly GCA_900320085.1 of uncultured Eubacteriales bacterium. GTDB lineage: Bacteria > Bacillota > Clostridia > Christensenellales > Aristaeellaceae > RUG563. The sequence goes on along the minus strand of ONRC01000008.1, from coordinate 11,816 downwards.
TGTGAATATGTTTGGAAAAGGAACACCTCATCCGTCAGGCGCGAATTGACTTTTCGTACTTTTTCAAACTTGGTTCCGCGCCTGACACCTTCCCCTGCGAGGGGAAGGCTTGAAAAGTGACAATTCATAAGAAGGGCAGATGAGCAATGGACGAGCGTCGCAAGATCGTGATGGAAAACGGGCTGGAAATGCTGGGCCGGGGGTTCGGGGCCAACGTGGACGCGGTGAACGAGATCGTGTTCAACACGGCCATGGCGGGGTATCAGGAAATCGTGACCGACCCCAGCTACACCGCCCAGGCGGTGGTGATGACCTATCCGCTGATCGGCAACTACGGCATCACCGACGAGGACTACGAAACCAAAACCCCCACCATGGGCGGCATGATCGTGCGGGAATACAACGACATGCCCTCCAACTTCCGCTATACCAAAACGCTGTCGGAAATCCTGGAGGAAAACGGCATCCCCGGCATCCAGGGCGTGGACACCCGCAGGCTCACCCGCGTCATCCGGGACGAGGGCAGCCAGAAGGTGCTGATTACCTCCGCCGACACGCCCCACGAGGAAGCCATGGAAATCCTCAGGGGCTACCAAATGCCCACCGACCAGGTGCGCAGGGTTTCCTGCAAAAAGAAGTGGTACGCCCGCACGGCCAACCACCGGTTCAACGTGGTGGCGGTGGACTGCGGCATCAAGCTGAACATCGTGCGCAAGCTGAACGAATTCGGCTGCAACGTGACCGTGGTGCCCTACGACACCCCCGCCGAAACCATCCTGTCCTTCGCCCCGGACGGGCTGTTCCTGTCCAACGGCCCGGGCAACCCGGAGGATGTGGTGCCGGTCATTAACCTGGTCAGGCAGCTCCATGGCAAGCTGCCCATCTTCGGCATCTGCCTGGGCCACCAGATGATCTCCCTGGCCTTCGGCGCCAAAACCTATAAGATGAAGTTCGGCCACCGTGGCGGCAACCATCCGGTGAAAAACCTGCTGACGGGCAAAATCGAAATCACCAGCCAGAACCATTCCTACGCCGTGCGGCCCGAATCCCTGGCGGGCACGCCCCTCAAAATGACCCACATGAATCTGCTGGACGACACCCTGGAGGGCCTCCGCAGCGACGAGGAACAGCTTTTCTCCGTCCAGTACCATCCCGAATCCGCCCCCGGCCCCCAGGACAGCGCGTACCTGTTCGGGGAGTTCATCGCCATGATGGCGGGGGAAAAGTAAAAAGCTCTGCTGAATCGCCTTTCGCAGGAGGAAAACGTGACGGAATATTATCGTGATGAAGAAATAACGATCCGCAGCATGGAGCAATCGGACGCTGAAATCTTCTATACCACCTATCTCTCCTACGGCTGGCATCCGCAGCTCGAAACCTATGAGAACTATTACCGGGAGCAGACCCGGGGCCAGCGGCTGGTGTTTATTGCTGAATACCAAGGCGCGGTCGCCGGGATCTGTACCTTGGTTCTGCATCCCACCGACGGGCCCTGGGGTGGGCAGAAATACCCGGAGATACAGGACCTTTGCGTGTTCTTTCATGTGCATCAAAAAGGAATTGGCAGCAGGCTGCTGGACGCCGCGGAAGCCGAAGCCGCCAAACGGGCCGACATGGTGTATCTGGCCGTGGGCGTTCATTCGGGATACGGCCCGGCCCAGCGGATGTATGTAAAGCGCGGCTACAACTTCGACGGCAGCGGCGTATGGTACAAGGGAAAGCAGCTGGCGCAGTATGCCCCCTGCGTGAACGACGATGCCCTGCTGCTGTTCATGTCGAAGACATTAACACATTAAGTTCAATCGGGAGGGAAACCACCATGCCCAAGCGGACAGACATTCAGCGCATTTTAGTGATCGGCTCCGGCCCCATCGTGATCGGCCAGGCGGCGGAATTTGACTACGCGGGCACCCAGGCCTGCCTGGCCCTGCGGGAGGAAGGCTACGAAGTGATCCTGGTCAACTCCAACCCCGCCACCATCATGACCGACACCACCATCGCGGACAAGGTGTATATGGAGCCGCTGACGCTGGAATACGTGGCCAAGCTCCTGCGCTATGAGCGGCCGGACGCCATCCTGCCGGGCCTGGGCGGCCAGACGGGCCTGAACCTGGCCATGCAATTGGCCCGGAAGGGCATATTGGAAGAATGCCAGGTGGAAATCCTGGGCACGCCCTTTGAATCCATCGACATGGCCGAGGACCGGGAAAAGTTCAAGGAGCTGTGCCTGCGCCTGGGCGAACCGGTGCTGCCCTCCAAGATCGCCAACAATCTGGACGAAGCCATGCAGGCGGCGGAGGAAATCGGCTATCCCGTGGTGCTGCGCCCCGCGTTTACCCTGGGCGGCACCGGCGGCGGCTTCGCGGACGACGAAAACGAAATGCGCGAGCTGGCGGCCCACGCCCTGAAGCTCAGCCCCGTCCATCAGGTGCTGGTGGAAAAGAGCATCAAGGGCTATAAGGAAATCGAGTACGAGGTGATGCGCGACAGCAACGACACCGCCATCGCCATCTGCAACATGGAAAACATCGACCCCGTGGGCGTCCACACCGGCGACAGCATCGTGGTGGCCCCCAGCCAGACGCTGACCAACAAGGAATACCAGCTGCTGCGGGACAGCGCGCTGAAAATCATCCGCGCCCTGGGCGTGGAGGGCGGCTGCAACGTGCAGTTCGCCCTGGACCCCAATTCCTTCCGGTATTACCTGATCGAGGTCAACCCCCGCGTCAGCCGTTCGTCGGCACTTGCCAGCAAGGCCACCGGCTATCCCATCGCCCGGGTCAGCGCCAAGGTGGCCGTGGGCCTGCGACTGGACGAAATCCAATTGGCAAATACCCCCGCCTGCTTCGAGCCGTCTTTGGATTACGTGGTCACCAAGATCGCCCGCTTCCCCTTTGACAAGCTGGACGGGGCCAGCAACAAGCTGTCCACCCAGATGAAGGCCACGGGCGAGGTCATGAGCGTGGGCCGCACCATCGAAGAAAGCCTGCTCAAGGCCCTGCGCTCTCTGGAAACCGGGGCCTGGCACATCGACAGCCCCAAGTTCAAGCAGTCCTCCAACGATTTCTTGCTCACCTACATCAAGGACGGCAGCGACCAGCGCATCTTTGCCATCGCCCAGCTGATCCGCAACGGGGTCGATTTGGGCCTGATCTACAACGCCACCCAGATCGACCTGCTGTTCCTGGAAAAGATCAAGAACATCGTGGACTTTGAAAAGGTACTGAAAGCCCGCCCCGGCGACCGGGACACCCTGTACAAAGCCAAGCGCATGGGCATTTCCGACCGGTATCTGTCCACGGTGTGGGGCATGAAGGAGGAGGAGATTGCGGGCCTTCGCCAGCACTTTGGCATCGTGCCGGTGTACAAGATGATCGACACCTGCGCCAGCGAATTTGCCTCCTATGTGCCTTACTTCTACTCCACCTACGAGGACGAGAACGAGTCCATTGTCTCTGATAAAAAGAAGATCATCGTGCTGGGCTCCGGCCCCATCCGCATCGGCCAGGGCGTGGAATTTGACTACTCCACCGTCCACGCCATCTGGACCATCCGCAGCGCGGGCTATGAGGCCATCGTGATCAACAACAACCCCGAAACCGTGTCCACCGATTACTCCACCAGCGACAAATTATACTTTGAGCCGCTGACCGTGGAGGACGTGATGAACATCGTGAACCTGGAGCAGCCCGAGGGCGTGGTGGTGTCCCTGGGCGGGCAGACCGCCATCAACCTGGCGCTGCCCCTGGCCAAGCGGGGAGTGAAAATCATTGGCACCGGCGTGGACGCCATCGACAAGGCCGAGAACCGGGATTCCTTCGAGAAGATCATGGAGGAGCTGGGCATCCCCCAGCCCCAGGGCCAGGCCGTGACCCAGGTGGAGGAGGGCGTGAAGGTGGCCGAAAGGATCGGCTATCCCGTGCTGGTGCGGCCCTCCTTCGTGCTGGGCGGCCGCGCCATGATGATCGTGGCCGACGAAAAGGGCCTGCGCCATTATCTCCAGTCCGCCGTGGACATCAGCGAGGATCAGCCCGTGCTGGTGGATAAGTACATTACCGGCAAGGAGCTGGAGGTGGACGCGGTCTGCGACGGCAAGCGCGTGTTCGTGCCCGGCGTGATGGAGCACGTGGAACGCACCGGCGTTCATTCCGGCGACTCCATTTCCGTGTACCCCACCTTCTCCGTCTCCCAGAAGGCCAAGGACACCATGCTGCAATACACTGAGCGGCTGGGCCTGGGCATCGGCATTGTGGGCCTGTTCAACATCCAGTTCATTGTGGACAAGCAGGAAAACGTGTACGTGATCGAGGTCAACCCCCGCTCCTCCCGTACCGTGCCCTTCCTCTCCAAAGCCACCGGCTGGCCCTTGGCCGACATCGCCACCAAGGTGATGCTGGGGGTGTCGCTGCACGATCAGGGCATCGACGTGCTCTACCCCGAGGAAAAGAAGCGCTGGTACGTGAAGGCCCCCGCCTTTTCCTTCTCCAAGCTGCGGGGCATGGACGCTTACCTGACCCCCGAAATGAAGTCCACCGGCGAGGCCATCGGCTACGATAAATCCCTGACCCGCGCCCTCTACAAGGCCATGCAGTCCAGCGGCATGAACGTGGCCAACTACGGCACCATCTTCGTCACCATCGCCGACCGGGACAAGGAAGAAGCCCTGCCCCTCATCCGCCGCTTCTATCAGCTGGGCTTCAACATCGAGGCCACCAGCGGCACCGCCGCTTTCTTAAAGAGCCATGGCATCCGCACCCGCGTCAAAAAGAAGCTGAGCCAGGGCAGCGAAGAGATCCTGGAATCCCTGCGGCGCGGCCACGTCAACTACGTCATCTCCACCCGCGACCCCGGCTCCTTCGCCCACGAATCCGACGGCGCCCAGATCCGTCAGTGCGCCGCCGAAAACAACGTGACCATGTTCACCGCCCTGGACACCGTCCGCGTCCTCCTGGACGTGCTGGAGGAAATCACCCTGGGCATCTCCACCATCGACGCGGAGTGAGGACGGGGGACGGGGGACCGTGTACTTTCCTGGAGCCCAGGAAAGTACCAAAGGAGGCATATTGCAGCTGATTTGTTTCGTTGCTTCTTGATGTAACTCAAATATATTATAAGCCCACCTCCGCTGTCATCCCGAGCGAAGGTGAGCGGGACGCGAACCGCAGTCGAGGGACCTGAGAGAAACACCTTCGGCCAAGCAGCATGAAACCCAGCTCCCAGGTCCCTCCATTCCGCTCCACTCTCGTTCCGCTCCAGTCGGGATGACAGGTCGGGTTGGTAGTAAAAACCAGCGATATGCGTACCAATTGTTATTGATACCAATTTTTTTTGTCATCCCGAGCGGAGTGAAGCGGGAGCGGAACGGAGTCGAGGGACCTATGAGAAACAATGCCGATCAAGAAACAATAGCAAGACCTATCAACAATGTCATCCTGAGCGTATCCGGACGCGAAGGATCTGGGAGCTACAGAATGTATCAAGCAGCATTTAACCCAGCAAATAGATCCTTCATTGCCCTCTTCGCGGGCCTCAGGATGACATAGAAGGAAGCGGAGTTTCAGTAACTTGGTGGATTGATTATCGACAATACCAAAGGAGTATTCCATGCAATACCAAATCATCGAAAACGCCCGGATCGCGCCGAGCGTGTACCTGCTGGACCTGGCGGGAGACACGTCCATGCTCAAAGCGCCGGGGCAGTTTTGCCAGGTTCAGCTGCCCGGGCTGTACCTCCGCCGCCCCATCTCCATCTGTGACTGGGACGAAAACGGCATGACCCTGATTTACAAGGTGGTGGGCCAGGGCACGGAAGCGCTGTCCCAAATGGAAACCGGCGCGGTACTGGACGCTTTGAACGGCTTGGGCAACGGCTACGACGTAAATGCCTGCGGCGATCATCCCCTGGTCATCGGCGGGGGCGTGGGCACGCCGCCCCTGTACGGCCTGACGAAAGCGCTGCTCCGGGCGGGGAAGCAGCCCCAGGTGATTATAGGCTTCAACACCTACGAGGAAATTTTCCTGCTGGACGAATTTGAGGATCTGGACGTGCCTGTCACCGTCACCACCGCGGACGGGAGCTTCGGGGTCAAGGGCTTCGTCACAGACGCGATGGAGCCCGCCGATTCCCGGTATGTCTTCGCCTGCGGCCCGCTGCCCATGCTGAAAGCGGTGTACAAAAAAAGCGGCTGCCCCACCGGTCAGTATTCCCTGGAGGAGCGCATGGCCTGCGGCTTCGGGGCCTGCATGGGCTGCTCCATGGAAACCCGGTTCGGCCCCAAGCGGGTCTGCAAGGACGGGCCGGTGTTCCGGAAGGAGGAATTGCTGTGGTGAATCTGTCGGTGAACCTGTGCGGGCTCAGGCTCGATAACCCCGTCATCCCCGCCAGCGGGTGCTTTGGCTACGGGAAGGAGTTTTCCGAATTTTACGATATCAACTGCCTGGGCTCCTTCTCCTTTAAGGGCACCACCCTGTCTCCCCGCTTCGGCAACCCCACCCCCCGCATCGCGGAAACGCCCGGCGGGATGCTGAACGCCGTGGGCCTGCAAAACCCCGGCGTGGAGCACGTGATTGCTCACGAGCTGCCGGAAATGAAAGCGTATTTCCATAAGCCGGTGATCGCCAACGTGAGCGGCTTTTCCATCGAGGAATACGTGGAAACCTGCCAGCTGCTGGACGCTCAGGAGCAGGTGGGCATCCTGGAGGTAAATGTTTCCTGTCCCAACGTCCACGGCGGCGGCATGGCCTTTGGCACCAGCGCCCAGAGCGCCGCGGCGGTCACGAAGGCGGTGAAGGCTGTCACGAAAAAGCCCGTGTTCGTGAAGCTGTCGCCCAACGTAAATGACATCGTTTCCATCGCCAAGGCCTGCGAGGACGCAGGCGCGGACGGGCTTTCACTCATCAATACCCTGCTGGGTATGCGTATTGACCTGAAAACCCGCAGGCCCATCCTGGCCAACACCATGGGCGGCCTCAGCGGGCCCGCCGTGTTTCCGGTGGCGCTCAGGATGGTGTACCAGGTGTATCGCGCCGTGAAGATCCCCCTCATGGGCATGGGCGGCGTTTCCTCCGCCCGGGACGTGATCGAAATGATGCTGGCCGGGGCCACGGCCGTGCAGGTAGGCGCGGCGAACCTGGTGAATCCCTTCGCCTGCAAGGAGATTATAGAACAATTGCCCGTTGAAATGGAGAAGCTCGGTATCAGTTCATTGGAAGAAATTATTGGAATGGCGGGAGCATGAGGGATTAGGAAAGAGCTGAATCATTCAAATGTATGGATATCATTGCAAGTTTGAAATTGGTTCAGTAGGGGCGGATATCATCCGCCCGCTTTTCGCAAGTCGTTACGCTGCAACATATTCCATGGTTCGTGATAATCCGGCATAGCGGGCGGATGATATCCGCCCCTACAACGTATTTGTGCTGTTTACGGTTTTGTGAATCAAGCAGGAGGTATAAAACATATGAACCACGACGTGATCATCGCCCTGGACTTCCCCTCCGCGAAGGACGTATACGCTTTCCTGGACAAGTTCCAGGAGGAAAAGCCCTTCGTGAAAATCGGCATGGAATTGTTCTACGCCGAGGGCCCGGACATCGTGCGGCAGATCAAGGCCCGGGGCCACAAAATTTTTCTGGACTTAAAGCTGCATGACATCCCCAACACCGTCAAATCCGCCATGCGGGTGCTGTCCCGCCTGGACGTGGACATGGTGAACCTGCACGCCGCGGGCACCATCGACATGATGCGCGCCGCCCTGGAGGGCCTGACCCGGGAGGACGGCACCCGGCCCCTGCTCCTGGCCGTGACCCAGCTCACCTCCACCAGCGAGGAGCGGATGCAGAAGGAACTGCTCATCAACGCCACCATGCCCGACACCGTGAAGCATTACGCTTATAACGCCTTTATCGCGGGCCTGGACGGGGTGGTCTGTTCGCCCCTGGAAGCCGCGCTGGTGAAGGAAGCCTGCGGCAAGAGCTTCGCCACCGTCACCCCCGGCATCCGCTTTGCCGACAGCGCCGCCGACGATCAGAGCCGCGTCATGACCCCCGAAAAAGCCCGCCTGAACGGCAGCGATTATATCGTGGTGGGCCGGCCTATCACCCGGGCGGCGGACCCCGTGGCGGCCTATCGGCGGTGCATGAAGGAATTTGTGGGGTAACAACGAGGCAGGGGCCTCCGCGGCCCCCAGCAGAACCCTTTTGCAATTCACTGAACAGAGGAATACACATGAAAACGCTCAAAAGCATCAGCCAGGTCAGCGGCGGCTTCCTGAAAAAGTTCGAGCTGCATTACGATTCCGACGGGCAGCCGGTGTGCTGGGAGGTGATCTCCCTCAACGACCTGAAAACCGCCGCCGATCTGGCCAGCCGCAAAACCGCCGTGGAAATCATCGCCCGGTTCGAGGATGGGGATTATCTGCTGTGCCGGGAGTTCCGCTTCGCCGTCAACGATTACGTGTGGGAGTTCCCCACCGGCGTCATCGACGGGGACGAGAGCCCCGAGGAAGCGGCCAAGCGTGAATTACAGGAAGAAACAGGGCTGGAGCTTGTCCGCGTGGATCGGGTGCTGCCCCCCGCCTGCTACAGCGTGGGCATCACGGACGAGCTGATCGTGCCCGTGTTCGTCACCGTCCGGGGCCATATGAAGCCCTGCGACGAAGCCTACGAGGAAATCCGGTCTTATAAAATGTCCGTTCCGCAGATTCGGGAATTGCTGAACCAGGAGAACGTGAAAATCACGGAAACGTGTATGCTGATTCTCAGTCAGATTTAAGAGAGTCCAGAGTGCAGATTGATATGCTATGTGCTTTGAAACCGACGGACAAACATTTCGTCATTCAACTAACATTGTCATCCCAATAGCAGTCGCGCCGTTGCGCTATGCGCAGGCGCGACCAGCCCGCGCAGAACCTATGGTTCCCAGCGCGGCGCTGCCGCCGCTTCCGCTTCGCGGAGTAGCGGCGGTGCGTTTGAGCGAAGGCGAGCAAGAAGCGAGCCGAAGTCGAGGGACCTGAGGGCTGGGTATCATGTTGCTTGACTGTTTATGCTACTCTCAGATCCCTCCACTCCGCTCCACTCTCGTTCCGCTTCGGTCGGTATGACAGATTAACATTGGCATTAACAGTTGCTTCGTTTAATCATGATCAATTTGTACTCTTCTAATCCCTGATAATTCAAAGCTCCCATCGAGAAACAACAGAAGGAGAGATACGCCATGACCACCGTCGCCCAAACCATCGCCCATGATCTTTTGTCCATCCGCGCCGTGTTCCTGCGGCCCGAGGAGCCCTTCACCTGGGCCAGCGGTATCAAGAGCCCCATCTACTGCGACAACCGCCTGACCCTCACCGCGCCGGAAGTGCGCACCCATGTGGAACAGGGCTTGAAGGCGCTGATCGAAACCTACTACCCCGACGTGGAAGTGCTCATGGGCACCTCCACCGCGGGCATCGCCCACGCCGCCATCACCGGGCACCTCATGAACCTGCCCATGGGCTACGTGCGCTCCGGGGCCAAGGACCACGGCCGGGGCAATCAGATCGAAGGCAAGCTGGAAGCGGGCCAGAAGGTGGTGGTGGTGGAGGACCTGATCTCCACCGGCGGCAGCGTAATCGAGGTGGTGGATGCCCTGCGGGAAGCAGGCGCGCAGGTGCTGGGCATCGCCAGCATTTTCACCTACGGCATGCAGAAGGGCCTGGAGCGCCTGGCCGCCGCCAACGTGCAGAACATCAGCCTGTCCAACTTTGACGCCCTGATCGAAGTGGCGGCGGAAGAAGGCTACATCCAGCCGGGCGACGTGGAACGCCTGAAGAAATTCCGCGATAACCCCAGCGACGAAAGCTGGATGGTGAAATAATGGACATCCGGGTGATGACGATTCAGGATTACGATGCGGTATACGCCCTGTGGATGCGCAGCAAAAACATGGGCTTCAACAACCTGGACGATTCCCGGGAGGGCGTGGATCGGCTGCTGCGCCGGAATCCGAATACCTCCTTTGTGGCCATGGATGGGGACGACTTGGTGGGAGTGATCCTCTCCGGCCAAGATGGGCGGCGCGGATACATTTATCATATGTGCGTCGCGGAAGCCTACCGGCGGCAGGGCATCGGCTCGAAGTTGGTGGAACGTTGCCTGACCGCGCTGAAAGCTGAGGGCATCAACAAGGTGGCCCTGCTGGTGTTCAACCGCAACGAAGCGGGCAACGCCTTCTGGGAAGCCCAGGGCTTTGCCGTCCGCAGCGACGTGGCCTACCGTAACAAGGAACTGACGAAGCTGATCCGGATAGATACTTGACCGAAAAAAGGAGGGCCCTATGCGCCATTTGCTGAGCATCACCGATTTATCCGTGGAAGAGATCGACATGCTGCTTGCCACCGCTTCCGATATTCAGGCAAACCCCGACAAGTACGCCCACGTCATGGAGGGAAAGAAGCTGGCCACCCTGTTTTTCGAGCCGTCTACCCGCACGCGGCTGTCCTTTGAGGCGGCCATGTACGAGCTGGGCGGGCACGTGATCGGCTTTGCCGGGGCCAGCAATTCCTCCGCGGCCAAGGGCGAATCGGTGAAGGACACCGTCCGCACCGTGGGCTGCTACGCCGACATCATCGCCATGCGCCATCCCCTGGAGGGCGCGCCCTGGGCGGCGGTGCAGGCGGCCACCACCCCCGTCATCAACGCGGGCGATGGCGGGCACCACCACCCCACCCAGACCCTGGCCGACCTGATGACCCTGAAAAAAGAAAAGGGGCGGCTGGATCATTTGAAGATCGGCCTGTGCGGCGACCTGCGGTTTGGCCGCACGGTGCATTCCCTGATCGGCGCGCTGAGCCGCTATCCGGGCAATGGATTCATCATGATTTCTCCCCGGGAGCTGCGCGTGCCGGGCAACATCGTGGCCGACCTGATCGAAGCGGGCATTCCCTACAAGGAAGCGGAATCGCTGGAGGAGGAAATCGGCGGGTTGGACGCGCTGTACATGACCCGCATCCAGCAGGAGCGGTTTTTCAGCGTGGAGGAATACCTGCGCCTCAAGGACATCTACATCCTGGACGAGGAGAAAATGCGCCTGGCGAAGCCGGACATGATCGTGATGCACCCGCTGCCCCGGGTGAACGAGATCGACGTGAAGGTGGACGGCGATCCCCGGGCCTGCTATTTCAAGCAGACGCTGTATGGCAAGTTCATGCGCATGGCGCTCATCATGAAGCTGCTTTCCGAAACCGCGCTGCCGCCCAAGCCGGGCCGCGTGCTCATCACCACCGGCAAAAAGTGCAAGAACCCGCGCTGCATTTCCTCTACCGAGCAGGGCCTGGAGCCGCTGTTCTATCCTGTGCACCAGGTCATGCGCCACGGCGAGCTGGTGCGCATCCCCACCAAGTATGTCTGTGCTTACTGCGATATGGAGCAGGTATAAAAAACAAAGTCGGAGCGGAGAAGCATGTCTTCCCGCTCTGTTTTTTGTCCGGACTTGAAAATGGAAGAAAATGCAAAGAACTGAGCAAAGACTAAAGGCTATTGCCTGAATTTAATAAAAAAATTTTCCTTACCCCCTTTACAAACTTCTCCTTTTGTGATAAGATAACTTTCGTTCGAGGGGCATTAGCGCAGCTGGTAGCGCACAACACTGGCAGTGTTGGGGTCAGGAGTTCGAGTCTCCTATGCTCCACCATCGAAAACCCTTGATTTATCAAGGGTTTTTCCTTGTTTTGGGGCGTTTAGTACCATCGTTAGTACCATTATTGGATTTCAGACGGCTTTCGATTCGGCGACCAGAAACCGCTCGAAAGCTGTATTTTTATGTTCCCGCTATTCAA